>NZ_LT703005.1:300000-406731 GCF_900149695.1 Anderseniella sp. Alg231-50
CGATCTTGACATCGATGCCCTTTTCCTTGGCGGCCCGTTCCGTCAGTCCGACGGAGGCTACCTGCGGATGGCAATAGGTACACCCCGGTATCTGTTCTTTCTTCATCGCGTGCACATTCGGCTGGCCTGCGATCTTGTCGACACAGATCACGCCCTCATGCTCGGCCTTGTGCGCCAGCATGGGCGGGCCGGCCACGTCGCCGATGGCGTAAATGCCGGGCACATTGGTGTTGCCGAACCCGTCAATCACCACGCAGCCGCGATCTGTCTTGACGCCAAGCGCCTCCAGACCAAGGTTTTCAATGTTGCCGACAACGCCAACGGCGGAAATCACCCGGTCCACCTTCAACTCGGATTTAGCACCCTTTGCATCTTCAATAGTGGCGGTTACGTCGTTTGCACCCTTTTTCAGGCTCGCCACCTTGGTGCCGGTCATGATTTTGAGACCCTGCTTTTCAAGCTGCTTGCGGGCCAGCCCGGCAATCTCGGTGTCTTCCACGGGCATGATCTGGTCCATGATCTCCACCACGGTAACATCAACACCCATGGCATTGAAAAAGCTGGCAAATTCAATGCCGATAGCGCCTGATCCCACAACCAGCAGCTTGCCCGGCATTTCCGGCGGCACCATGGCCTCAAAATAGGTCCAGACCAGCTTTCCATCCGGCTCCAGACCGGGCAGCGCGCGCGGACGGGCTCCTGTTGCGATGATAATGTGCTTTGCCTTGTAGGTACCGGGTCCCGCTGCGCCCTTGGGGTCCGGGTGTGCCGGCTGCATTGGCGGCTTGGAAGACTTCGCCACCACCACTTCGCCCGGCTTGGTTACCTTGGCTTCGCCCCAGATCACCTGAACCTTGTTCTTTTTCAGCAGATGGCCGACACCGCCGTTGAGCCTGCCCGACACCCCGCGCGAGCGCTTGACCACGGCTGCGGCATCAAAGCTGACATTGTCCGCCGACAGGCCATAGTCGCCGGCATGGTTCATATAGTGATAAATCTCCGCAGACCGCAGCAGTGCCTTGGTCGGGATACAACCCCAGTTGAGGCAGATGCCACCGAGATGCTCACGCTCTACAATGGCAACCTTCATGCCAAGCTGTGCCGCCCGGATCGCCGTTACATAGCCACCGGGGCCCGCCCCGATGATGATTACGTCGAAACTCGTTTCAGTCATACCTTCAGGTCCTTCACCATCAACAGCCACTCAGCAGAGCCTGTCCGATCTGTTTCAAATGCCACGCGCGGCCGCCGCGCCGTGACCTTGTAGCCCTTGGCCTCATACAAACGCCGGCCGCCATCGTTTTCACTTTCAAATATGATGCTCATGGTCCGCGCGCCTGTCGTTGCAGCGATTTGATCGGCATGGTCAAGCAACGCCCCGCCGATCCCTGTGCCCCGCCATTCGCCATGCACGGCCAGCACGTTGACATACCAGCTTCCCGGCGCTTCCGCCTCGAGTTCCATCAGAGGCCGGAATGTGTCAGGCACATCATTGATGTCAGACAGGTCGATGTCGTCGTCCAGCCGGTATCCGACCAGCGCACCGGCCACCGCGCCATCGCGTTCGGCAATCCAGGCATTGCGGTAGGAAAAACCGCCCTCTTCCCGCATGGCCCGCTTGCGGCCCACCTCAAGTACCGAGGCTTCATCGTCCAGCATTCCCGCCCATACGCCCAGCGGAATGCCGTAGCCTGCACAGTCGATCAGGCAGACCAGCTCGGACGCATCCAGTTTCGTAGCGGGCCGGATCACGTTTGACCTCCTAGACCAGCATCGACATGGGATTTTCGAGATAGTGGCGGAAGGCCGTTGCCAGCTGGCCGCCGAGAGCGCCGTCAATGACGCGGTGGTCAAATGCAAAGGTCGCATTCATCACCGTGGCAACGGCAACCGCACCGTCCTTCACAACCGGCTTCTGCACCCCTGCCCCGATCGACACGATTGAGGCATGCGGCGGGTTGATGATGGAGGTGAAGTTGTCGACGCCGAACATGCCCAGATTGGACACCGCCGTGGTGCCGCCCTGATATTCTTCCGGTTTCAGTTTCCGGTCGCGGGCGCGGCGCGCCATGTCCTTGACCTCGGCGGAAATCACCGACAGAGGCTTGATTTCAGCTTCACGCACGATCGGCGTAATCAGCCCGTCCGGTATGGCAACCGCGACACCTACGTCGGAATGCTCGTGCAGCAGCCTGGCGGTTGATGTCCACGACGCATTCGCCATCGGGACATCGCGCAATGCCAGGGCCATCGCCTTGATGATGAAGTCGTTCACCGACAGCTTGTAGGCAGGCTTGTCATCCTTGTCTTTCGGAGCCGCCGCATTGAGCTCGGCCCGCGATTTCAGCAAGGCATCGAGCGCGCAGTCCACCGAGATAAAATAAGCCGGAATGCTCTGATGGCTTTCGGTCAGGCGTGAGGCAATTGTCTTGCGCATGCCGTCATGCGGCAGTTCCTCATACGCTCCTTCAGCAAACAGTTTACGCACAATGTCGTCAGACGGGCCGGATGCCATGGCAGGCGCGGCAGCTGCTGCAGGCGCAGGCGCAGCTGTTGGCACACCATCCTTGAGTGCCGTTTCCACATCCAGCTTGATGATACGGCCGTGCGGACCGGAGCCTGATAAAAGGGCAATGTCGATATTGTTCTGCTTGGCGATACGCCGCGCCAGTGGGGATGCAAAGATACGGGCGTCGGGTTCGCGTACCGGCGCTGCAGCCGGTGCCGGTGCAGCCGCAGGTTTCGCCGTGGCTTCCGCTGGTGCAGACGCAGCTGCGGCGGGCGCGGCTGGTGCAGATGCCTGAGCAGCGGGTTTCGGCGCAGCGGGTGCCGCACTGGCCTGAATGTCATCGGCGCTTTCACCGTCTTCCAGCAATACCGCAATGGTTGTGTTGACGGCTACTTCCTCGGTACCTTCGGTGATCAGGATTTTGCCGACCTTGCCTTCGTCCACGGCTTCCACTTCCATGGTCGCCTTGTCGGTTTCAATCTCCGCAATGATGTCGCCGGACGTCACCGTGTCACCTTCCTTGACCAGCCACTTGGCCAGCTTGCCGGTTTCCATGGTGGGTGACAAAGCGGGCATCAGAATTTCTGTTGGCATGACCTTGCGCTCCCTTACCGGTACAGGACGGACTTGGCCGCCTCGACAACTTCATCCACACTTGGCAGCGCCAGTTTTTCAAGGTTGGCCGCATATGGCATCGGCACGTCCTTGCCGTTGACGCGGGCCACCGGCGCATCGAGATAGTCAAACGCGTGGGTCATGATCTGGGCTGCCACTTCAGAGCCAACCGAGCACACCGGCCAGGCTTCTTCCACCGTCACGCAGCGATTGGTTTTCCTGACGCTTTCAAGTACCGCCGGGATGTCCATCGGGCGCAGCGACCGAAGGTCAATGACCTCTGCCTCGATCCCTTCTGCGGCAAGTTTCTCTGCAGCGTCCATGGAATAGGACATGCCCATACCCCACGACACGATGGTGACGTCACTGCCGGCGCGTGCAATGCGCGCCTTGCCGATCGGCACCACCCAGTCATCAACCTTTGGCACCTCGAAGGTGCGGCCATAAAGGATTTCGTTCTCCAGGAAGATCACCGGGTTGGGATCGCGGATCGAGGCTTTGAGAAGACCCTTTGCGTCCGCGGCCGAATACGGCATCACCACCTTGAGGCCCGGCACATGGGCGTACCAGCTGGCATAATCTTGCGAGTGCTGTGCGCCAACCCGTGCCGCAGCTCCGTTGGCTCCGCGAAACACCATGTGGGCACCCATCTGGCCACCGGACATGTACAGCGTCTTGGCGGCTGAATTGATGATGTGGTCGATTGCCTGCATGGCAAAATTGAACGTCATGAATTCGACGATAGGCTTCAGTCCGCCGAACGCCGCACCCACCGCTATACCGGTGAAGCCGTGCTCGGTAATCGGGGTATCGATGACCCGCTTGTCGCCGAATTCTTCCAGCAACCCTTGCGAAATCTTGTAGGCGCCCTGGTATTCGGCCACCTCTTCTCCCATCAGGAAAACTGTCTCGTCACGGCGCATTTCTTCCGCCATGGCCGAGTTCAGCGCTTCGCGCACTGTCATCTGCACCATTTCGGTGCCTTCGGGGATTTCCGGGTCCGGAACCGACACGGCACTCAAGGCAGCAGGTGCCGCCACCGGCGCCGGCGCCGGCGCCGCGGCTGCCTGGGCTGCAGGTGCGGCATCTGCTGCAGGGGCCGCAGCAGGTGCTGCGCTCACCGCAGACGCATCCTCGCCGTCTGCTGCCAGTACGGCAATCACAGTGTTGACCTTCACGCCCTCGGTGCCTTCGGCAATGGCGATGGAGGCAACGGTGCCCTCGTCTACCGCCTCGACTTCCATGGTGGCCTTGTCGGTTTCAATCTCGGCGATGATATCTCCCGACGTAACAGCATCACCTTCCTTGACCAGCCAGCGTGCGAGTTTTCCCTCTTCCATCGTCGGCGAAAGTGCCGGCATCAAAATTTCAACGGCCATCTCAACACACTCCCGCTATGGATAGTTTGGATTTGTTTGCTGTTCCCGCCCCGGCGGTCCGCTCCGAAATCATAGAACAAATAAAAAGAACATGGCTGACAGCCATGTCGCTGCGACCAGCCAGGCGACGAGGAAAACCAACCCTGCAGTACGCATGTGGGCAAGATGGCCTTGGGCCAATGGCCCTCCATAAGGCGCGAAACAGCCACGCACTATGTTCCATTGATACCGAAAGCCCGGAATGTACAAACTCCATCCCTTGTTTCGATCTGGCGAGAAGAAAAAACGAAGCTGGGCATAAACCGCCACCAGCCACGCGCCGAAAGCGGTTGCCAATACCGGTGTCAGCACGATTGTGTTGACCCATACCCAGGTTTGACTCATCACCCATTACCCCCACCTCACGCGTCCACATAAATGTCGGTCCATAGTTCCGCAGGGTCAGGCAAGGCGTCTGCCTGGGCAAAGTCGGCTGCGTCCGTCACGATCTTGCGGATGCGGGCATCAATGGACTTCAGGTCATCATCGCCGAGGCCGTGATCGCCGCTCAGGCGACGCTTGACCTGTTCGATCGGATCATGTTCCTCGCGCATTTTCTGCACTTCATCCCGGGACCGGTATTTCGCCGGATCCGACATGGAATGGCCGCGATAACGATAGGTTTTCATCTCAAGGATGTAAGGGCCCTTGCCGGACCGGCAATGCTCGGTAGCCCGGTCAGCCGCCTCCTTCACCATGCGCACGTCCATGCCGTCGACCTGTTCGCCGGGAATGCCGTAGACCGATCCGCGATTGAACAATTGCTCAGCCATTGCCGCGGAGCGTTTGACCGCAGTGCCCATGGCATAGCCGTTGTTCTCGATGACGAATATCACCGGCAGTTTCCACAGGGACGCCATGTTGAAGGTTTCATAGACCTGGCCCTGATTGGTCGCGCCTTCGCCGAAATAGGCGACCGACACCTTGCCGTTGCCCTTGTACTTGTCGGCGAATGCCAGCCCGGCGCCAAGCGGCACCTGCGCACCGACGATGCCGTGGCCGCCGTAAAATTCCTTCTCGCGGGAAAACATGTGCATCGAGCCGCCCTTGCCGCGCGAATATCCACCCTGCCTGCCGGTCAGTTCCGCCATCACGCCTTGCGGTTCCATACCGCAGGCCAGCATGTGGCCATGGTCGCGATAAGAAGTGATCATCTGATCGCCTTCGACCATCGCCATCTCCATGCCGACAACGACTGCTTCCTGCCCGATATAGAGATGGCAGAACCCACCGATGTGGCCCATGCCGTACAACTGGCCGGCTTTTTCCTCAAATCGCCGGATCAGCAGCATGTCCTCGTAGGCCTTGAGGTCTTGTTCCTTGCTGAATGTGGAATTGGACTTGGCGCCCGCTGATGCAGCTTTACCGGATGCACCAGCCGTTTTCTTGGCGGATTTTGCCATGCAACCCCTCCCTGAGAGATGATAAGAGACCCTCTTTTCGGGGTCGGCGGATTTTTGGCATAGCACAACTGGTACCAGAAATGATATTGATCTGGGTCAGTTACCTTAATTTCGGTTATTATTGCCGAAAACGGCAGCGCGCAATGCTCAATCCGGCAAGTTAACTACAATTGAGTTAATTTTGACATAGCCCAGTTTTTCGCGAACCAGCTGGGATGCCATGTCCGGATCAACGCTTTCAGGCCGCATGAGCTTGACGCGCGCTTCAATAGCATCGCGCTTTGCCCTGACTTTTGCAAGGTCGGCTTCCCGGGCTTCGAGTTTGGCAACCTGCAGGGCATGGTTGTCCAGACTGCGCGGCCCCTTGGTCGCATGCCAGTGAAAGAATGACAGCATGGCGGCACAACCGGCAAACACCAGTACATCAAACAATTTGGGAAGTCTGAACATGGGACAAGCGTGGCTTTCCGGCTGAAGCGAATCCGATTTTGATATCGTTCAGGCTAGCAACCAAGCCATTAACGTTTTGCTAACTGCGTTGAACGGGTACCGGTATGGCATGGCACTCCGACCGACGCATTTTCGGCTCAGACCCGCAAAATGCCCGGCCCGTCGGGATGGGCCAGGCATCCGGCAGTCTTAAACCGTGCCGGTATATTCACCACGGGCGGGATAGTCATTCTTGATGGCGAAATCCAGCGCGCCGACCAGCTCGGCGAAATGGGGCCGGACAAACGGCATTGTCTGCGTCGATCCGTAATACAGCGTCTGCTCGGGTGTTACCATGAACAGGCCGGGTTCGGAGAACAGGGCCGGTTCTTCAATGCCGATCGAAGTCGTGCCACGGGAGGTGGAGATGTAGAGCCCCCACTCGCGAGCCTTTCCCAGATCAAGATCATAACCGAACCGCAACTGCTTGGCCTCGATCTTGTCCGCCATGGCGCGCGTCCGGTCTTCGCCGTCGGAACTGATCGCGATGGCCGAGACGCCGCGCGCGGCAAATTCAGGCACTTGCTTTTCAAACTCTTTCAGGTAGTTGGCGCAGATCGGGCAGTGCAAACCACGATAGAAGCATATCACCGTTCCGCGTTCCGACTGATCCGCTGAAAGATCAAACTCACCGTGATCCAGGGTCTTGACGGTCAAACCAGGCGTTTTCTGACGAGGGACAAGCATGTTGGTTTCCTTTTCTAAATGACTGCTTGCCTGCTGTCATACCTGCTTTTATGATTAGGTAAATACGAAAAACCTGATCAGAAATACGATATACTCCAACATGCCCCGATATGATCGATTGTCGGCTCTGCTTACCCGGTTTGAGCTGCACGTAACGCCCGGTGACCAGGCCAGTTCCAATCTGGCCATACTGGCGGGCGCAAACGATAGTCTGCCTGGTCGAATAGTGTTTTCTCCGGAGCAGCCTATCGAAGACAAGGTCACCGGCTGTGATGCGGTTTTGTTCAGCGCAGAGGTCGCGTGGGGAGGGTCTTTCAACCCGCTCCTGTCAACGCTGCCATCTCTGATTGAAATTGAAGTCAACGAAGACTCCGAACTGATCCACATCACCCGCCTGCTGCAGATAGAAGGCAACAAGCCGCGCTGCGGTTCCGGCACCATTCTCGACCGGTTGGGTGAAGTGCTGATGGTGCGTTTGCTGCGCAGTCAGCTGGAAGCCGGCACCACCCGGACCGGCCTGCTCGGTGGCCTGTCCGATCCGCGGCTGTCGCGCGCCATTGTGGCCATGCACGAGGCACCGGGCCGGCACTGGCGAAACGAGGATCTGGCAGACATAGCGGGCCTGTCGCTCAGCCGGTTTTCCGAACTGTTTGCAGCGCGGGTCGGCGAAACACCGATAGCCTATCTGCGGCGCTGGCGCATGGTGCTTGCTTATCAGGATGCAGAGCGCGGCGATCGCATTCAGGCGATCGCCCGTCGCTACGGTTATCGTTCCGGCGAGGCACTGAGCCGGGCCTTTCGCCGGGAATTCGATACCAGCGCCGTGAGCCTGCGGCGAAGTATGGAAAACTGACCTGTACAACGACCGGCCGAGTGACTGGTTGGGTTGCGGGCAATCGGCAGCAATATTCAACTTGTAATCATTCCATTACAGGCTTGCTAATCGTGCCGACAATTACATCGATGCCATGAGGTCAGAAAAACTGTTTCTTAACTGCCCCCAACCAGCATGCCCTGGTTTTGATATCCGGAGGTCCAGTCATGCTCAAACCTGTTTCCACAACGATTGTCTTGTCACTCGTCGGTCTGGCCCTGTCCGGCTGCAAGGCAGAAAAGGGCGTTGCCTACGATATGACGCCACAACAGGTTTATGCGAAGCTGCTCGACAAACGCCTGATTAGCCCGACCGTTGCAAAGAAATATACCGAAGCTGGCACCTTTCACCGTGTCGATACCCTGCGCGACAAATACGTCACATTTTCATACTCATACAAAAAAATAGAACGTTGGCGCTATGTCGTAAGCCTCGAACCGGTCAGTGAGACCCGGACTCGTGTTTCCATTGAACTGTTCCCCGGCAAGTTCCTTGCCTCACTACCGAAAGCCTCTGTGAAACTGACTTATGGCAAAGCCGCCGAACGGGTCTTTTCGACAATTGAAGATCGTCCGTTCAGCGACCGCAAGGTCTCCAACTACACAATGGCCTACATCACCATGAACCCTGTGGAGTCCCATTCGGACATCAACAAGATGAAAGCCGAGGCGATAGCTGCGGCCAAGCAAGCCGGCATCAGCGTCGAGTAACGACAGGCGTTGGCCTGCACTGCAATCCGGTGATCTGACCGGTTACTTGGCGCTCTGCTTCAACCGCAGTTCCAGAAACGACAGAACCCGCTTGCCGTACTCGGCCTCATTGAACCGGTGAAAATCCTGGTGACGGGCGTCAGGCACCACCCATAACCGTTTGGGTTCTGCCGCTCGGGAAAACAATGCCTTTGAATTCGCCAATGTTGTCCGATCGTCTTTCTCCCCGGCAATGACGAGCAGCGGCGCCTTCAGGTCACCAATCCGGTCAACCGCCGACAGTTCATCTGCATGAAACCCCAATTGCAGAGATGTCTGCCACAACAGCAACGGTGCCAGAGCAGCTCCGGCAGGCCCCAGCCTGATCCGCAACCGGTTTTCGGTTGCATCCCGAAGGCTGGAGTAGACGGCCTCCAGCACGTAGGCATCCGCCCGATGGCGGTTCGCCGCAAAGATAGCCGACGCCCCGCCCAGTGATGTGCCGATTATTGCAAGCTTTTTGCCTGGCCACAGGTTGCGGGCGTAGCTTGTCGCGGCACTGACGCTGTCAGCTTCACGGTAGCCGAAGGTCAACCGTTCGCCGGCACTCTCACCGTGCGCCTGCAGGTCTATCATCAGCACCGAATAGCCGTTTTCGAACAACAGGCGCGCGCGGCCCAGCATTGAGCGCCGGTTGGACCGGATGCCATGGACCAGCAGCACCGCTGCCTTTTCCTCAGCACCGGTTATCGCCCAGCCGCTGACCACTCGCACACGGCTGTCGCTAAACTCGACAGCAGTGACCGGCAGATCATCCGGTGCAGCGCCAATGGGTTCGTTGGCGGGCGCGGTGGCCACCTTGCCCGCGGCCAGCAATACCAGAGCAATAAACGTAACCAGGACAAGTGCGGTGATGATTGTCTTTCTCATGTGTCGACCAGCTTCACCGCCCCGTCCTGTCAGTCCACCAGGAACCTTGGTTCTAGTCGAGCGCTTTGGCCATGCCGCGAATGCGCTGGGCCATGGTTTCCATCAGGTACATGGCGAAATTGGGCACCTCATCGACCATGTAGCGAAAGTGCCTTTCGTTGAGGATGGATACTTCGGTATCCGTGCTGGCCGTTGCTGTCGAACTGCGTGCCGAACCGTCGACAAGCGACATGTAGCCGATGGCATCATTCTGCTTGCAACTGTCGACCAGCTTGTCATCGACCTTCAGCTCAATTGACCCGGACTGAACGATGAACATGCAATCGCCTTCATCGCCGCGATTGAAGATGACGTCACCTTGCCTGTACTTCTTGCTGACACCCATCTTCTCGGCAAATGCACTCATATTGATGTTTGACACTGATATTCCTCGTCTGGTTGCGCCATCACGAAGCCAGGAGCCTGAACCGCCCGCTGATGACTACAATCAAGGAGATTAAAATCCCACACAACATGTTTGAATTCGATTCCGGTAAACCGGGGTTTACTTCAGGATTCCGCGACCCGCATATTGGGCTTGGGAACCAAGTTCCTCTTCAATGCGGATCAGTTGGTTGTACTTCGCCAGCCGGTCAGAGCGCGCCAGGGAACCGGTCTTGATCTGCCCGCAGTTTGTCGCCACGGCCAGGTCGGCAATGGTGACGTCTTCGGTTTCACCGGAGCGATGCGACATCACGGCCGAGTAACCGGCCCGGTGCGCCATGTCTACCGCAGCCAGCGTTTCCGTCAGCGAGCCGATCTGGTTGACCTTGATGAGGATGGAGTTGGCCACACCCTTGTCGATACCGGTCTGCAGGCGGTCCGGATTGGTGACGAACAGGTCATCACCCACCAGCTGGCACTTGCCGCCTGCCAGGTCCGTCAGTTCCTTCCAGCCCTTCCAGTCGTCTTCATGCATGCCGTCTTCGATGGAAATGATCGGGTAGTCGTCGACCAGCTTGGCCAGATACTGGGCCTGCTCCGACGACGAGCGCTTCACGCCTTCGCCTTCGTAATCATATTTCTTGGCCTTGTAGAATTCAGACGCTGCGCAATCGAGCGCCAGGTAGATGTCCTTGCCGGCCTTGAAACCGGCCTTGGCGCAAGCCTCCATGATGAAATCAAGCGAGGCTTCTGCTGACGGCAAGTCCGGCGCAAAGCCACCCTCATCGCCCACATTGGTGTTGTGGCCGGCCTTCTTCAGTTCGCCTTTCAGCGTGTGGAACACCTCGGCCCCCATGCGTACGGCCTCGGCGAACGAAGATGCGCCCACCGGCATGACCATGAATTCCTGAAAATCGATCGGATTGTCGGCATGCGCGCCGCCATTGATGATGTTCATCATCGGCACCGGCAACACACGGGCGGAGGTGCCGCCCACATAGCGGTACAAGGGCTGGCCGCAAGCTTGTGCAGCCGCCTTTGCCACCGCCAGCGACACACCGAGAATGGCATTGGCGCCCAGCTTTGCCTTATTGGGTGTTCCGTCCAGTTCAATCATCACGTCATCGACCAGCGTCTGGTCTTCACCGTCATGACCGAGTATCGCGTCATTGATCTTGCCGTTGACTGCCGCAACCGCCTTGGTGACACCTTTGCCGAGGTAGCGCTTCTTGCTGCCGTCGCGAAGTTCCACTGCCTCATGTGCGCCGGTCGAGGCCCCTGATGGCACGGCGGCTCTCCCGAAAGAGCCGTCCGCCAGAGCCACATCCACCTCCACGGTCGGGTTGCCCCGGCTGTCGAGAATTTCGCGCGCGTGTACGTGGACGATTTCGGTCATGGAATCGGGGTCCCTCAGATCGGTTGAAAATGTTGAACGCGCATATAAAGCAACGCCCGCACCAGAGTCTATCCGGCACGAGCGCGCATGCTCATATTAGTGGTCGAACAGCTTGTCCGCCTTCGGCGGGCCGTTCTTTTTGCTGGTCGAACAGCTTGTCCGCCTTCGGCGGGCCGTTCTTTTTGCTGGTCGAACAGCTTGTCCGCCTTCGGCGGGCCGTTCTCCGTTCCTGAACGACCGTAGTGATGAATTCCTCCGAAGCACGTAAGTGCTGAGACAAGGCCGACCGGCCGCCGCACGAAGTGCGCCCCCGCGGAGCGCAGCCGTCAGGCTGCTGGCGTGAGCGCCAAACTATGCCCCGAGCTGGTTATCGAATTCGCTGGTGAGCGCTTTCAGCGGCCATGGATCGGCTTCTTCGGCCAGGTCCTTCAGCGGCAGTGCCATGACACCGGAAACTCCGGCGGAATAGTCAGCCTCACCCAGTGCCGCCTCGACCAGGTTTTCCGCTGCAAGGCTGTAGTCTTCGGCGCGTTCGTCGTCCCACTCATCAAGACCGATGGCAATCTCTGCCTTGCCCTGATGCACTTCCAGCACGAACACGGCCTCGCGGATGTCGATTTCACCGCCACCCGGCAGGGCCACCTGGTCACTCAGCTCTTCACGTTCGCGCAGTGCCTTGATCTCCCAGTTCTTGAATTCTGGTGCAATTTCCACCAGATCACGCGCCGCCAGCAAGGCTTCGCGGTCTCCCTCGGCGGTGATCAGCAGTACAGGCGAGCCATCCTCAGCAACACCAAGTTCGGCAAACAATCGGTCATCAACGTCATGAATCTCCAGCGCCAACTCGTCCAGAACAGGCTCCAGTTCGTCCATTGTCATGTCATCAAGTTTGATGGCCATTTCGGCCAGCACGGCCTCGTTATCTTCAAACCAGGCCCAGAAATCAGCCGCTTCCGGCTCTTGCTTCACCGCCAACATACAGGTGTCTCCACACATTACGCTACACTCACACGCGCATTACCAGGCGAGCTGGATACCGGGTCTTTGGCCCCGAAATGCGACCGAAATAATGCCGAACGATGCCGCAACAAGGTTAACGCCCGGTTGCGGCTTTCGGAAAAATTTGCATGAGTCGCGGTTCGACCGACACAGGAATTCACCCGCCATGTTCTCCAAAGACACTTTGAAATACGAAGCCGTTCCACTGGTCAGACGTGATCCGCTGGACGATGCCGACAGTCTTGCGGCGGCCCGCTCCTTCCTGGAAACCATGAAGACAAGGCACACCATAAGGGACTTCGCAGACACATCGGTAGCGCGCGAAGTCATCGAAACCTGTATCGCGGCGGCTGGCCGCGCGCCCTCCGGTGCCAACCATCAGCCCTGGCATTTCGTGGCAGTTGCCGACCCGTCCATCAAGCAGCAGATCCGGCGCGCGGCAGAAGCAGAAGAACGAAATTTTTACGGCGGCACCGCCGGTGACGAATGGATAAACGCACTGGAGCCCATCGGCACCGGCCCCGACAAACCACATCTTGAGATCGCTCCCTGGCTGATCATCGTGTTCGCCCAGCGCTGGGGCGAGTTCGACAACGGCTCGCGCTACAAGAACTATTACGTGCCCGAAAGCGTCGGCCTGGCCACCGGTTTCCTGATCACTGCATTGCATATGGCAGGATTGTCATCACTCATCCACACACCAAATCCAATGAAGTTCCTGAATCCTCTGCTCAACCGGCCGGCATCAGAAAAACCGGTCATGATCATCGCAACCGGCCATTCCGCCGCGCACGCGACCATCCCGAAAGCGGCGACGATCAAGAAGCACATGGGTGAGATATTGACTGTGCTGGGCTAAGCCACCAGCGTTGCAAGGCTAACCTTCTGCACCCCGCTCTCATCAAAGTTCGCCGGGTCCAGCCACGCTTCATAGGCACGTTCCAGCGCAGGCCACTCGGTGTCCAGTATCGAGTACCAGCTGGTGTCCCGATTGCGGCCCTTGTACATGGTTGCCTGGCGGAACCGGCCTTCATAGGTGAAACCAAGCCGCCCTGCGGCAGCGCATGAGCCTGCATTGAGCGCATCGCATTTCCACTCGTACCTGCGGTAACCCAGTTCGGCGAACACCCGGCGCATCATCAGGTACATGGCTTCCGTCGCACCCCGCGTTTTCTGCAAGGCCGGTGCATAATTGATGTGACCTACCTCGATCACACCGACCGCAGGCTCGATACGCAGATAGCTGGCCACGCCAACTGCCCTGCCCGTTTCGCCGTCAATGATCGTGTGAAACAACGGATCATCACCAAGGCAGGTGCTCTCTATCCAGGTCCGGCACTCATCGACGCTCGCAAACGGCCCGTATGGCAGGTAAGTCCAGATGCGGTTTTCACCATCGGCCGCAAACGCCTCGAACAGGTCCTGCGCATGGTTTTCCGCACTGACCGGTTCCAGCCGCACATAGCGGCCCTGCATGGGATCGCGCGGAGGCCTGGAACAGGGCTTCCAGTCCGCCACCTCAAACCCGATTGGCTGTCCGAGTTCATTCATCCGATCATTCATCAATCCCATCCCGATTCTGCTATGGCAGTGCCGGCCGCCCAGCCCGACGACCATGCCCACTGGAAATTATACCCGCCCAGCCAGCCGGTCACGTCGACCACCTCACCGATAAAATACAGGCCCGGCACGTCCCTGGCCTGCATGCTGCGCGAACTCAGCGCGTCAGTGTCCACACCGCCAAGCGTCACTTCCGCCGTGCGATAGCCTTCCGTGCCGACCGGGTAAACCTGCCACTGTCTGATGGCGGCTGATATAGCCACTAGGGCCTTGTCGGGCAGGTCCGCCAGGTTACCGGCAACGCAGGTCTGTTCGCAGATGTATGCCGCCAGCCGGTTGGGCACAAACTCCCCCAGCACCGTTGCAATAGCCTTCCTGCCACGGCTCTTTCGCATAGCCTTCAACTCGGCGAATACGTCGCGCCCGGGCAGCAGGTCCACCAGCACAGGCATTGTTTCTCGCCAGTACGACGATATCTGCAGGATTGCCGGCCCGGACAATCCGCGATGCGTAAACAACAGTGCTTCGGCAAAACTTGTCTTGCCGCAACTGACCACGGCGTCGGCGGACACACCGGCCAATGGCTTAAACCCCGCCAGCATGGTTTCGGAAAACGTCAGCGGCACCAGTGCGGCCCGCGTCTCGGTGACCGCAAGTCCGAATTGCTCGGCAATCCGGTAGCCGAACCCCGTCGCCCCCATTTTGGGGATCGACTTGCCGCCACATGCCACCACGAAGTTGCGGCACGACACCAGAGTCGATTGGTCTTGCGTCGAGAGCTCGACGTCAAATCCGATGTCAGACTTGGTCACTGAATTGACGCTTGTCTGCAATCGCAGTTCAACGCCGACCTGTGCCATTTCCGCCAGCAGCATGTCGATGATTTCCGTTGCCGAACCATCGCAAAACAGCTGCCCCAGGGTCTTCTCATGAAAGGCAATGCCGTGCAGGCGCACCAGGTCAGTGAAATCATGCTGGGTATAGCGTTTCAGTGCCGACTTGGCGAAGTGTGGATTGCCCGAGATGAAGTTCTGCGGTGTGGTATTTAGGTTGGTGAAATTACAACGCCCGCCACCGCTTATGCGGATCTTCTCACCCGGTTTGCGGGCATGGTCGATGATCAGCACCCGGCCCCCGCGAGCCGCCGCGTGGATCGCACACATCATGCCCGCCGCACCGGCTCCCAGCACGAGCGCGTCTACCGTTGCTTCAGACATCACAGTACGGGTCGGGCTGATCGGCGCTCAAAGGATCATGCATGTGCACGACCCGTGTGCCAACAGCCTGCCGTTTGCATCCTCCAGCCGGGCATCCGACGTGGCCACCCGGCGGCCCAGGTGGATGACGGCGCCACGCGCGCTCACCGGCCCGGTCTGGTCCGTCAGGGCGCGCACCATGTTGATCTTGAGTTCCACCGTCGTATAGCCCTGGCCCGCTTCAAGCCGCGAGTGAATTGCACAGCCCAGGGCACTGTCAAGTATCGAGGAAATCCATCCGCCGTGTACCGTGCCTGCCGGGTTGTAGTGCTTGGCGCCGGGATTGCCTTCAAACACTGCAAACCCGTCGCCGACATCAACGAGCCGGAAATCCATCAGGCTGCCGAGCGGCGCCCGCCCGCCTGCATCACGCAGGCGTTCGAGGTTCTGCATCCCTGTCAGTTTCGGATCCAGCATTGCGGTCAGAAAACCTCTGAGAACGCCATGACGGCGCCTGATGCGACATCCGGCCCGATAGCATGTCCCGATGGCGTGTCGCGCCAGGCAACATGCGCCGCGTCAAGCTGGTTCAGGGCCACCTCCCGGTTTTCCACCTCGATCCGGTAACCGGCCAGTACCGGTCCGTCGGTGAGCGACGGCGCTGCAAACCCGTAAGCTGCTTCAAATGCGGCTGGCGTGTACATGGCCACATCGCCACGTTGTGTCCTGATCCGCACCATATTGTCGGCTGACACGACTGTCTCGCCCTGGCTCAATTTTTCCAGGAAACCTGCATAGTGCAAAGGCTCGCTCGCGACCATCGCAACCTCTCCAATGGCAGTGGCGGTGTTGGCGTGGCGCTGATATTCGGGTTTCCAGAAATACTGCGGTGCATGCTGCTGGCAGTAGAAAAACGCCGCCTTGGGCATATCCGCATGGGTCGCAAAAGCCAGCGAGAACCCTACCGTCACCTCTTCACCGTCAGGCTGCTTCGCCAGTCTCGAGAAATCAAATGTCTTGTAGGTGTCCAGGCCCTCCTGCTCAAACCGGGCTTGTTCAGCAGCCGCATCAGCGGTTTCAAACACCAGCATTGATATGCCTTCACCACTGTCTTGCAGGTAATCGGCATTATGGGCCGCAAACCCGAATTCACCGTCCGCCAGCTGCGGCAGCAGATGCGGGTTTGGCAAATGCAGGAATTCCAGAAAGAAGCCATCGAGCTGAACCAGCGAATTGCCGGTGCCGAACGTGTGTTCGGCAGGCGGCGTCAGGGTAAAACCGATCTGGGCCATAGTCGTGCGCAAGCCTTCGAAATTGCCTGTGCAGTGAACCACGTGATCAAGACCAGCCATACCTACCCTTTCGGTTTCGCTTTGCGCGCAGGTTTTGCTTTTACCTGGACCGCTTCAGCAACAGTTTCATGCAAGCCGCGCACATTGATGTCTCGCTGCGGGAACGGAATCTCGATACCTGCTTCCTTGAGCGCCTTGTGAATTGAAAACCGCAGTTCACTGGCGACAAAGGCCACCCAGTTCACGTCATTGATAAACACCCGCAGCTCAAAGTCCAGCGAACTGGCCCCGAAATCCTTGAACAGGACTGATGGTTGCGGATAGGCCATGGCGCGCGGGTGGTCATGTGCGCACTTGACAAGTATGTCGTGCACCTGTTGCGGATCAGCATCGTAGCTTACCCCCACCGCCACCTTGCAGCGCCCCATCAGGTCACCATGGGTCCAGTTCTGGACCGCATCTGAAATCAGGCTGGAATTCGGCACGATGATCGAACAACGATCAAAGGTTTCGATCTCGGTCGCGCGCACGTTTATTTTCGTTACCGTCCCCTCACCGGCCGTCACCGCCACCCAGTCGCCCACCTTGATCGGGCGTTCCGCCAGCAGGATAAGGCCGGATACGAAATTGTTGACGATGGATTGCAACCCGAAACCGATACCGACCGACAACGCACCGGCCACGATGGCGATATTGCCGAAGTTGACGCCGGCAGCCGCAAACGCTACCAGAAGCGCCAGAATAGTGGCAGTGTAGCTGGCACCGGTGCGGATCGAATTGCGCACGCCCGCATCCATGTCCGTGGCCGACAGAATGCGCCGGTCCAGCCATCCGGTAACAAACCGGGTCAGCACCAGCCCGATAACAAACACGCCGATCGCCAGCAGGATAGACGACAGCGATATGGTGATATCACCGACATCAAATCCGAAGAACGCCGTGGAGAACCAGCCGCGCACGTCAACCCATGACAGGGCGGTCAGGCTCAGCAGCAGTGGCAGGCCGAGCAGCAACAGGGTGAAATCGACGATCGCGTTGAGAGCAATACCCGACCGCTTGATGCCCTGCTCCGACATGGAAAATGCATTTTTCAGGGTATTGGATATTCGGCTGCCTTCAGAAATACTCTGCGCCACAAAGGCATCTGCAAGGCGTCGTATGCAGTACAGGAAGCTGACCACGACGCCAATCACGACAATATTGCCCAAAATATAGGTAGCCAGCGTTATATAACCGGCGATGAGCGCCAGTCCCGTCGCAATCACCAGCAGCCAGATCGGCTGCACCAGGTAGCTGGCCCAGGAAAAATAGACCGTGCTGAACTGCTGCGCTTCCTCACTGCGCCGGTCACGCTGCGCAACCAGGATCAGCCTGACGAGAATGATCATCAGCACCGGCAGCACGATCGCCTGACGCAGGGCGGTCAAATCGTTTGACAGGTTGATGACCACTAACAATTCATTGAACAGGTAGCTGGCCGCCATGATGACAAATGCAATGGTCAGCAGGTTGAGCCACTTCTGGGACGCCTGGGTCGACAGGTTGGCGATCCGCCAGTCGGGTTGGGTCGGTGACAGGATGGACCGGGCCAGGCCGCGGGTGAATGCAAACATCACCATCATCAGGGCGAATGCTTCGTAGAACTGTTCAATTCGCGACGACTCGGCTCCAAGCCCAAACAGCAGTACGCCGAAGATGATTGTCGCGACAGCGGCAACCAGTGCGTAGCCTATGGGCACTGCAACGACCCGAACCAGTTTGCCCAGTTCTCCGTTGGGTGCCTTGCCGGCTCGCACCCGATGAGCCAGCATGCGACAAGCTTGGTAACCGCCCGTGGCAAGTGCAACGAACGCGGCCAGCAGGAACCACACCACCCAAGCGCCGTTATTGTCCGCGATCAGCTTGTAATAGCCCGACGCCAGCCTTTCCGAACGCACCCAGATATCGGAAACCTTTGCAATACCGTCAGACCACAAGCTTGGCGCAAGAATTGATTTTTCGTGCTTGAACAACCGATCGAAATAGCGTGTCCGCTCAATCTGCCCGGCCTGGCTCGCCAATTGATCAGCCGCACCTGCCGCCAGTGCCAGCTGGGTACGGGCACCAAGCAGTACGCCCCGGACCCTCTCGAGTTCGGCGCGCTGGTTGGCAACGGTTTCAGGTTCTGTCTGGCCATCCTTTGGCGCAGGACCCAACCTGCTCACCTGTGCATCCATCTGCGCAAGCGGAGACGCCAACTCCAGATCAACAAGCTTGGCGCGTTCCCTGACAATCTCCAGTTGCTCGCGCGTCTTGGCAAGTTCACCTGCCGGCAATGACGGGTCTGCCAGCTTGACCTTCAGGTCCTGCAGGGTCTTGGAGATGTCGGCGGCAACCCGCCTGGCCTTGCCGGCGGCTTCCTTGATGCCGGCGGGCAAGGCAGCCGCTGCCACAACCGGCGCAGCCTTGGGCGCAGCAGTTTTTCCGGCATCAGCGGGCTGCTCGGTGGTAGCGTCGCCTGTCTGGCCACCAGTTTGTGCCGATGCAGGCACCGAACCTGCCAGCAGCAATGCCAGCACAAGCCAGACATGAATGAATGACCGAACAATATTCATCTGCTGATGATACCTATACTAGACGGCTTTGCTCAACCGCAGCTTCTATGAACGATGCAAACAGCGGATGCGGCTCAAACGGCCTTGATTTAAGTTCCGGGTGATATTGCACTCCGACAAACCACGCGTGGCCGGGAATTTCAACAATTTCCGGCAACAGCCCGTCCGGTGACGTACCGGAGAAACTGAGCCCGGCACCCTCCAGCTTGTCGCGGTAACGGGTGTTGACTTCGTAACGATGCCGGTGGCGTTCGGAGATTTCTTCCGCTCCGTAAATACTGGCAACACGGGAGCCTTCTTCAAGCTTTGCGGCATAGGCGCCGAGCCGCATTGTGCCGCCCAGATCGCCTTCATTGGCGCGCTGCTCCAGCTCATTGCCGCGCATCCACTCGGTCATCAGTCCAACAACCGGTTCTTTCGCCTCGCCGAACTCTGTCGAAGACGCAGCCGGTATGCCGGCCAGAGATCGAGCCGTTTCGATGCAGGCCATCTGCATGCCGAGGCAAATGCCGAAATACGGTACATTGCGCTCACGCGCAAAGGTAACCGCAGCAATCTTGCCTTCAACGCCGCGCTCGCCAAATCCGCCGGGAACCAGAATCCCGTGCACATGTTCCAGCATCGGTGTCGGATCTTCCGCCTCGAAGACCTCTGATTCAATCCACTCGATATTGACCTTCACCTTGTTGGCGATGCCGCCGTGTACCAGCGCTTCGTTAAGCGACTTGTAGGCATCCAGCAGGCCGGTGTACTTGCCCACCACGGCAATAGTCACCTCGCCTTCGGGCTCCTTGATGCGGCTGACGATGTCGGTCCACATGTCGAGCTTGGGAGCCGGCGCACCTTCAATACCGAATGCCGCCAGTATCTCGTCGTCCAGGCCCTCACGATGATAGGCAAGCGGCACTTCATAGATGGTCTTGACGTCAAGCGCCTGTATGACCGCACCGGGACGCACATTGCAGAAAAGTGCAATTTTGCGGCGTTCGTTTTCAGGAATTTCCCGGTCAGCACGGCACATCAGCACATCAGGCTGAATGCCGATGGAGCGCAGTTCCTTGACCGAATGCTGCGTCGGCTTGGTTTTCAGTTCACCGGCAGCCGGTATCCACGGCAGCAATGTCAGGTGCAGGTAAATGCACTGGCCGCGCGGTGCTTCCTGGCCGAACTGGCGGATCGCCTCGAAGAATGGCAGGCCTTCAATGTCGCCCACCGTGCCGCCGACTTCACACAGCACGAAGTCATAATCGTCATTGCCGTCTGCAATAAACGCCTTGATGGCATCGGTGACGTGCGGGATCACCTGAACCGTGGCCCCGAGATAATCACCACGGCGTTCCTTGGCGATGATGTCCTGGTAAATCCGGCCCGTGGTGATGTTGTCTGCCTGGGTGGCCGCCCTGCCGGTAAACCGTTCGTAATGGCCAAGGTCCAGGTCCGTTTCCGCCCCGTCATCGGTCACAAATACTTCGCCGTGCTGATACGGGCTCATGGTGCCGGGATCAACGTTGAGATAGGGGTCGAGTTTCCGCAATCGGACCGAATATCCGCGCGCCTGCAGCAGGGCTCCGAGAGCTGCTGAAGCAAGGCCTTTGCCAAGTGAGGAAACCACGCCGCCGGTGATGAAAATATATCGCGCCATGGGAATTAACGTTTAGCTGGAGTCGTGCAGCGTGGGAAGCGTTAAATTAGGCGCTGAGTGACTTATCTACAGGCCCTCAATCCATACTGATCGGCAAGCGGCGTCCAAAGGCCTGATCTCCAGACTGCCGTTGGCCCGACCCGACCTGTGACGTCAACAGGCAAAAACCGCAAACGGCTTGATGCAGGTCAACAGCCGGCGGGTTCGACATCGGATAAGCACATGCCACCCAGGATCAGGGCAGCAGGCATGCGCGCACTGCAAGTAAAATTTTCCTCCGCAGAGGGAGTATCAAGTGTACACTCTGCGCCAGATGTTCAAGCACTGTGAGAGGTGGTGCGAGTGCCCGAACTGGAACCAGACTTTGAAACGGACCTGCGATGTGCGCAATGCCCGGTGCGCCATCATGCAATTTGTGATGCCCTGGGCACGTCAAACATCGGAGAACTGTCCGACATAATGACCCACCGGACCCTGTCTGCCGGTGATGTAATCCTGCACCAGGGCGAAAGCAGCCAGCTGTTCGCCGTCATCATGTCCGGTGTCGTCAAGCTGACCCAGATATTGCCGGACGGGCGCGAGCAGATCGTGGGATTGCTGTCGGCAGCGCACAGCCTCGGCAATCCGGTAACCTCCGTCAGCAATGAAAATGCCGAATGTGTAACCGACGTGAAACTGTGTTGCTTCCGGCGGGCTCAGTTCGGTTCTGTCCTCAGGGCCAATCCGGAACTGGAACACCGTTTGCTAGAACAGACGGTCAACGACCTGAAGCAGGCAAGACAGTGGATGACTGTTCTGGGCAAGCTGGGCGCGCAGGAGAAAATGGCGCGATTTATCCTGTGGCTGTGGAAGGAAAACCGCAATGTCTGCCCTCACAGGGACCAGCGCGAGCCCGGATCCGTTATCTATTTCCCGCTGAAACGCGAAGAGATTGCCGGGTTGTTGGGCATGACCATCGAGACCGTCAGCCGCAACATCAGCAAACTCAAGGCCGACGGGATAATCGATCTGCTCGATGCGAAATCCATAGCGCTCCGCAACGTTCCCCGCCTGCAGCAGATCGCCCAGACCTACGAAGACGAATAGAATCGCGACGCGTCACAACCGAACCGGTCAATCGGCCACCCGCAGATGGCGATGCTGCAAGCTGCGATTCCTGATCAGACCGGCTTTAAGAGCAGCCTGGTCGACGCTTTCAACGGCATATTTGGTTCCATCGAAAAATATGGCGTCTTCCCAGCGCAGATGCTGGCGGATGTATTCAAAACTGCTTCTCAGCAAATATCCGGTTGCATCGACGTTATTGGTTTTGCTGCCCGCGCATATTTCTCCAATCGGCTCAGCAAGTTCCAGCGCGTGGGATGCTATGGCGGTATGTTCCGTTTGGGTGAGGTTTACGCATCTGGCAAGCAGGGCGTCATCCGGATTGCGGTCCTTGAGCAGGGTGAAAAACACCTCCTCGTCCTGCTGGTGTTGCAGCAGATCAACCAGCAGCCGCGACAACACGGACCTGCACAACCGGATGTCGATGGAGCCGCCAAGCTGATCGGCTATTCGTTCCATGTCGTCACAAATCTCGTACAGGCCGGCCCGATCACGCTCAATTACAGACAATGGGTATTGGTCTTCCATCTGAGTTCACTTGAGTTGTTCACCGTCAGCAGTATTTGTTGACCCAACTACATTCACCAGACGCCCCTCAGAACAACGTCCGGCGTCAGGTCGCCAGGTTGAATGATCGCAACAAAAACAGGTCTTCACGTTGATCTTCATCAATTGAACTCATGCCTGAAGCCGGGCTTAGGCCTGAAAGACGTACGTGCCCGGCGCATCGCAGATTGCTTTGAGCTCGGGAGTTACTGTGCCAACAGGCGGTGGAGTAACCAACTCACCGGACCGGCTTTTCAGCCAGTTGGCAAACTCCGGCCACCATGATCCCTGTTTCTCGCCGGTCTGCGCCGTCCAGGTGTCGGGATCCATGTATGGGTCATCATGTGCTGCCGTGGTAACCCTGTAATGACGCCGCGGATGACCGGGCTCCGACACAATGCCGGCATTGTGCCCGCCGTTCGTAAGCAGGAAAGTCACCTCGGTGTCTGCGAGCAGGTGAAACTTGTAGACCGAATACCACGGCGCCACATGATCGCGTTCTGTGCCGACGACAAACGTCGGCACCCGGATATCGGACACCGTGACCGGGCGGCCCGCCACCTGATAACGCCCTTCGGCAAAGTCATTGTTGAGGAACAACTGGCGCAGGTATTGCGAATGCATCTTGTAAGGCATACGGGTTGCATCGGCATTCCATGCCATCAGGTCGCTCAGCCCTGCCCTGTCTCCCATCAGATAATCATGCACCATGCGCGACCAGATCAGGTCGTTCGACCGCAGCAACTGGAACGCGCCGGCCATTTGCTTGGTGTCAAGGAAACCTTGCTCCCACATCAGGTCTTCCAGGAACGCCACCTGGCTTTCATTGATGAACAGCATCAACTCGCCTGCTTCGGTAAAATCCACCTGGGCTGCAAACAGCGACAGGCTTTTGAGGCGGCTGTCACCATCGCGCGCCATGGCGGCTGCTGCGATCGACAACAAGGTGCCGCCCAGGCAGTAGCCGACGCCATGTATGTGCTCACCGCCAGTGATTGTCTCAACCACATCCAGTGCGTGCATCACACCCAGGGTGCGGTAATCGTCCATGCCCAGATCACGATCATCCGGATCAGGGTTTTTCCATGACACCATGAATACCGTGAACCCCTGTTCAGTCAGGTATTTCACCAGCGAATTGTGAGCCGACAGGTCTAGGATGTAGTATTTCATGATCCATGCCGGCACGATCAGGATCGGTTCGGCGTGCACCTTTTCGGTTGCCGGGGAATATTGGATCAGTTCAATCAGCCTGTTGTGGTAGACAACCTTGCCGGGTGTCGCCGCCAGGTCCGTTCCCACCTGAAAGCCTTCTGCACCTTCGGGCTTGCGGCCACTGACGGCGTGATCCCAGTCTTCCATGAAATTCTGCCAGCCGCGCACCAGGTTCTGCCCACCCTGCCTCAGCGTGGCGTCGATGACTTCAGGATTTGTGAAAGCGTAGTTGGAAGGAGAAAACACGTCGAGCATCTGCCTTGTAGCAAACTCAACAACGTTCTCATGTTGTTTTGTTACGCCGCGAACACCGGTGGTTGCATTATGCCACCACTGCTGGTTCAGCAGGAAAGACTGGTACATCAGGTTGAAGGGCCATTGTTGCCACGCCTTGCCGCGAAACCGGCGGTCCTGGGCAAGCGGCTCTATGCACAAGGAGGCATGATTCCGGTGATCCACGCATTTTGCGGCATATTGCGCCAGCCGCTGTGCCTTCTTGGCAGCCTTTTCCGTGAGCTGGACCTGCTTGCCGGGAGAGCTCATGAGATGAACCGCCCAGTCGGCCCAGGCTCCGGCCAGCGCACTGGGTGAAAGGCCGGCGGTGGAACGGGCCGCAAATGCGTGAAACGAACGATCCAGTATTTCCTGAAACGCGGTCGAGGCATAGGAGTCGCGCTCAAACAGGTGCAGTTCTTCCGCTGCGAATCCGGCATGACCAGGTGGTGCTGACGATACCGTTTTGTCGGCTGGAACACCGGCCGCGTTGTCGGCCGGACACGCCCCCTTCCCGTTACCGGCAACCTGCGAGCCGGCCAGCGAGTGTCCTTCAATAGCCTGTGAACACATGACATTATCCATCTGTCGAAACAAAACATTCCTGACTTGCGGTCACAGAATACGTTCAACCCGACGTCGTTTCATTGACTTGGGTCATGGCATCCCTTCAATCAGCGACAGACCCGGTTGTCACTGGGGTATTTTGAATCACACCGCGTTGGTCCATACTGGTACTCAGGCCGCAACCCATGCCTCCCCCCTCCATCCGGGAAAGTACGCAACATATGGGGTTTCGCTTTCATCGAACCGACTGTTCGGGCAACACGCATAAGGAGGGAGTGTGAAAACCGCCCGCACCAGGAGGTTGTTAACATGAAACTGTCTGCTCCCATCCATCACCTCAAGCGGCGTGCCAGGGCGCTTTCGCGCAAGGAAGCTGTTCCCCTCAGCAAGGCGCTGGACCGCATCGCCGCGCAGGAAGGTTATTCGAGCTGGAGCCTGCTTGCCACGCGCGCGGCTGCAGCAACGCCATCTGCCAAATTGCTGGCCCAACTAACACCCGGAGACCTTTTGTTGCTGGGCGCACGTCCCGGCCACGGCAAGACGCTGATGGGCCTTAAGCTGATCGTCGAAGCCATGAAACTTGGCCGCCGGGGCGTATTTTTCACACTGGAATACAGTGCGGCCGATGTTGTGTCCCGCCTCGAAGCCGTCGGTGGCGACATGGCAATGTTCACCGACCTTTTTGACTTCGATAGCTCCGACGCAATCAACGCTGACTATATCATGGAGCAGCTGGCGTCTGCGCAACAAGGTACTGTCGTTGTCATAGACTATCTGCAGCTTCTGGATCACAGGCGCAGTAATCCGGACCTGTTGGTCCAGGTTCGTGCACTGAAAGCATTCGCCCGCGATAAAGGCCTCGTCATCGTGTTCATTTCGCAGATCGACCGGTCCTATGATGCAAACACCAAACCGTGCCCGGATCTTGCCGATGTGCGCCTGCCTAACCCCCTGGACCTGTCCCTGTTCGACAAATCCTGCTTCCTGAACGATGGCCGGATGCAGGTCGAAACGGCAAATCAGCACCCGCCGTGAGAAGCGGGTTCAAATTCGATCAAGCGTTCCGGCGACCTTGCACCGTAATGGATAAAGTCTGTCCACATTGTTGTCCATATTGCGCTGGATTGTTGCAAAGACGGCTTGCGACTTAACCTTGAGCATTCACAACTTGTGCGGCGGAAACAGTAGTCGCACAAGTTCCGGAGAATGTCTGGTCGTTCGCCTGGTTGTTGTAATTGCCCTGGGTAGGACGGCACTTGAGAGTTCTTATTGTAGCAACACAGATCCTGCTCCCGGACACTCATGGTGGCTCCACCCATACCACCGAGGTTGTCGCCTGCCTGCGCAAGCTGGGCCCGGTCTGCTGTCTGGCGCAGCAAGGCTCATCAGGTGCGGACATTGCCGGGATCGGCAGCCCCGCAAGACATGCCCCTGTCATACGGACTTTGATGTCTGCTCTCAACTTGCCCGCGGCACTGAACACTGCCCGGGAATTTAAACCTGACGTGGTGTATGAGCGGGGGTCCTCCTATGGGCTTGGCGCCATGATCGCGATGCGTTTGAAGCTTCCGTTGATCACCATGGTGCTGGATGAACAAGTCAGCCGCCTGTCCCTGCATCTTGCCAATACCCTTGTCGCAACACATCCCGGTCTTGTGCCCGCGAAATACCGCGACAAGGTTGTGCAGGTTTCCTGGGGCGCAAACTCCACACTGTTCCATCCCGACTGCCCGGCATCAAAATTACCCGATGGGATGGGCGGCAAGGCTCCGCTCCTTGTCTACGTGGGATCGTTCAAGAAATGGCATGGGCTGGACCTGCTATTGCAGGCAATGTCGCAGCCATCACTGTGTAACGCCTGCGCATTGCTGGTCGGTGACGGGCCGTTACGCCGGGGTCTGCAGCATCGCGCGAAGGAAATGGGCATTGCCGGGCGGGTGCACTTCACCGGTGCAGTTCCCTATGCCAGTGTGCCGGGATTTGTGGCCGCGTCTGATGTGTGCATCGCCCCGTTTGATCCGCACTCTCACCGGCCTTCAGGTGAAGGTTTTGTACTGGATCCGTTGAAGATCTTTGAGTATCTGGCGATGGAAAAGCCCACTGTGACCATTAAATCTGAAAACATCGAAGCGCTGTTTGAGGACCATGTACACCTCCGCCTGTACCACCCTGGCCATCTGTTCGGGCTGGTTGAGGCAATCAGTTCTCTCCTGACCGAGCCGGGCAAGGGCCGGACAATGGCGGGAGCCGGACGTAAAAAGGTGCTGGCCTCGCACACTTGGGAAAAACATGCCGACCATCTTTATCGTCTTTTTGCTGAAGCGGCCGACAACCGGCATGCAGGCAGGTAGACCAGGTGTCGCCAAGCGTTCAAAACAACATCACTGCCCCCTGATCGAGCCGGGTTCAACCGGGCTGGGCGCGTTCTTTCCGCATTCCTGCAGCAATCAATCCATAGATGGCTACGACTGCTATCAGGAACGCGACAACCTGATGGTTTTCTATCCGGTCACCCAGGAAGATCACGGCCAACACCATGGTCAGCGCCGGCCAGGGTGCCGCAATCGAACTGGCCAGCGAAACATCGATGTGCCTGACTGCGTAAAACCAGACCACCAGCTCGAGGTAATAGACCAGCCCCATAACCGCTGCAAAAACCTGCAAGTCCGCACGCGTCAGTGTCTCCCGGAAATTGCCGGGCCCGGCCAACGCCGTGACGCAAGCCAGAAACACTGCGGAAATCGCAACACGAAACAGTGTAACCTGAGCCGGTGTTATGGCAGTGCGTCCCAGTTCCTCCTTGATGAGCACATGAGCGATGCTCCACAGAAATGGCACGCCAAGTGCGGCCAGGAACCATGGAGAAAACCCGTCAATTCGCCAGCTTCCTCCGGTACCGAGATAGTACAGCGTGCCGACAAGCGCCGCCGTCAGCGCAAGCTCCACAACCGTCTTGCGGCGCTTCAGGAACAATGTCTCCCACAGGATCGCAAACAGCGGATACGCCTGGATAGCGATGGCGGCACTGACGGCTCCGGCCTTCTCGACGCCGAGGACATAAAGATATGTCGACAGTCCGAACATCATGCCGGTGAGCAACGTCACAGTGACGGTTCGAAACGTTCCATGCTCCCGCCCGCGCGCTGAAAAAATGCCACCGTTGCCTGACCTGATCTCCCACAGGAACAATGGCAAACCGAACAATACCTGCCAGATGGACAGGAACAACGCGAAGCTGAGCGCACTGAATTCCACAGGCCGGCTGTTGGCGATGATCGGCATTGCACCAAGAATGCACAGGCACACCAGCGCCAGCATTGTCCCGCGTCCTGTTCCCGAGTTCAAAATGCCGTCCTCCCGTGTAACTGGGTGCAGCAGCTGCATCGCCGGACAAAGGATCCGGGGGCCGTTTGAAACGGCACTTCCTGGAACTGCAGCGTGGCGTCACCGGATACACTGGAATCTATTACCGCGATCGCAGCAGGGTCTGCCGTATGGCGGGTTCCAATAAGGCAAAAACATCAAACTGCCGTGTTATTCAGCAATTTGATCTGCGCTGCATCTTTCCGTTTGTGTTGGTTGCAAAAAGTCGGATTTCAACCGCGGTGCTGTTTCATATGCCGCCAACCGGCCATGACGTCTTTCCAATTCTCTATGAATGCCTGCTGTGACGTGTTTTGCTCAATCCAGCCACGGGGGTTGCAGGAGGTCTCACCCAGGCGATCGAGAAATGAGCCGACACACTCTATCAGCCCTGATCGGCGGCCATAGACTTGCCCGACGTCGACAATCCCGACATCCAGCGGTTCGCCATCCCGCATCAGGCCGACACGGGTAAACAGACACGGAAGTCCCATGGCCATCGCCTCATTACAGACAATGCTGTTGCCTTCATAGCGGCTCAGATGCATGAACGCACAGGCCTTGCGCATGCGCTCGGGCACTTGCGCCGGGCAGCAGGAAAGCGGCTCGAATGTCCAGTCAGGCAGAGCTGCGCGCAGGACGGGATAAATATCACGGCCCTTGTGTCGTGAACGCCCGTCGTGAAGAACCAGTTTCGACCCATGGTTGTCCAGCCTGCCGTCGAACAGGTTTATGTCGACCGCATGATAGACGACGTGCTGCGCCTGATTACCGTATCGTCTTGCGAACTCGTCTGAAATCCATCTGGCGCAGGCAACCCAGAGTGTGGATGGTCGCCGTGCAGCCCGCGCCTGCTGGCGCGCCAGCGACCAGTCCGTCCACGACCTGGTGATGAATTTCTTCTCAGCCGCCACACCGTGCTGAAATCCGATCACCGGGTATCCGTCCGGCCAGTCCAGAACCAGGTGATTGTCACAAACCACCGGCAAACCGTCCGCCACTGCCCGCTGCATGGCCTGCGAGCCGGGGCCGTCGCTGCGGCTGTCGAGGAACTGTACATCCTCGAAGGCGAGCTTCAGGCTCCTGGCGAATGCCTCTACCCCACCGGTCCGGTGCTCCGGGTTGAAACGCCCATAATGAATGAGGGTGCCTGGAACTTTTCTTATCAAGTCAACCGCCTGCCATCACTTCGGAAACTGCCGCTCACCTGGCATGAGTTGGTCCCCGGACTCCAGAACAATGTGTATCACGGGCGAATGAAACCGTACTCACGCCCGCTCTGTGACACATGGAATATGCGGTATCCGGCATTCTTCAGGCTGGCCACCGAGCGGGCTGTGTCGCTGATGTCAAATCCGTACTTTCCATGGTGAAACTCAACCAGCAGCTGCGCCGGCCGGATCGGACCCGACAGGATGTCGGCAATCACCCGATATTCGAAACCCTCGACATCCAGCTTCAGGATATCCGGCAGTGCGCAAGCAAGATGGCTCACGATGGATTCAAGCCGCATGACATTGGCGGTAATCGAAAACTGCCCCTCAGCAGACGGCGCGGGGTTAATTGCAAATGAGACATGCTCAGGATCGGGAGGTGAATATAGTTGCACCTCTCCGTCGGCCTGATCGATCCCGATCGGATGAAACATCAGCTGTTCAGGCAGGTTCAGGCCTTTTATCCAGGCCACACTCTTTGGCGTAGGATCAAACACCCACACATTGCAGCCAAACCGCTCGATTGCAGCCAGGTCGAAACTGATGTCGGCACCCGCGCCAAAGGAAAAGACTGTTGTGCCTGGGCCAACGTCACTGACTGCGACAGGCCAGCCGCCGTAATCGCTGCCAAGCACTTCATACTCAACGGAAATATCGGTTTTCGACCATCGCCGCTGCGACCGGCCATCGGCAAAGCGCTTTAACCTCGAAAACATGCAGCCACTTTCCTGGCTTCGGGTGATTGAATGCAAACTGAATTTCGAAACGCTAGATAAGTCCACCCAATACGTGCAAAATAATGGCCGTGACGGTACACGCATCCGTAAAGGCAAATCACATGCAACTCAACCGGCTCGACCACGTGAACGTCAAAACGGCAAACCTCGAACAGATGATAAAATGGTACGAGGACGTCCTTGGCATGACGTCAGGTGCCAGGCCGCCATTTCCGTTTCCGGGCGCCTGGATGTATGCAGGAGAGTATCCGGTTGTGCACCTTGTCGGCGTCGACAGCGAGCCGGCCGGGCATGACCCCAGACTTGAGCATTTTGCACTGTCCGCGACAGGCTATGCATCATTCCTGGAAAATCTCGACACCCGGAATATCGACTACAAAGTCGTCCAGGTGCCGGGGATTGACGTCACTCAGGTCAATGTTTTCGACATTGACGGCAATCACATCCATATAGATTTTCAAAGTCAAGAAACCTGATCGTTTCCATAAAGTCACAATAGGATCAGGCGCCTGTTTTTGCCTTGGCCGGCTTTGCCTTGATGTGCATCCAGTTCTTGCCGACTGGGCCGAAACAGGACACGCCGTCCGGCCTCGTGATCAGCATGGTCCAGGAGCCTTCCTCGGACATGTACAATTCCATCATCTGGCCGGCATTTATCAATCCCATGCCGATCCTGGTTTCCTTGTACTTGTTTCCGAGAAATGCCACCACGTCCTTGTGGCTGCCGCACCTGGCGGTCCGGGCATCGGCGTCTTCGGACATGAAGGACGTTGCCGACAGCAGTGTTGTGGCGGCAATCGCCGCCAATGCAGTGTTTCTGAGAATATTGTCAGTCATAGTGATCTCCTTGGTCAGGCTGTTGAGGCCAGCGGAAGATCCTTTCAAGCATCAGCCACTGTGCGGCCACGCGAGCCGGTTTTTGCTAATGTGGGTCAATTCTCGCCTCCTGCTTTTCTGGCTTTGACCGATTTGAACTGATCATAGCGGAGCGGGCACCCGGCTGATGTGTGAATTGTCACAAGCCAGGTTTGCACCTTCCGAAACAACGGTCGAGCGAAGCAACTTCCGTTACTCCGCTCGCAAAATTGGTGATTGCCATGAAGCCCTGTCAGGCTTAGCTGCCCTGCATTTCGGCCAGCATTTCGTCCATGATGGCAAAGCCGCTTTCCCAGCCCTTGCTCATATTGCCCATGACATTGGCAAAGCAGGCCATCTCGGCCTCGCTGGCATCCATCGGTGTCCAGGTCAGCCTGACTTTAGTTTGAGAACCGGCATCCTCGAACGTCACGACGGTCAGCAAAACACGCGGCCAGTCTGCCATCATCGGATTGGAGACAATGTTCCAGTCGGCATCCGTGGACGAGTGGTGCCAGACCATTTTTTCTTCTTGCACGACTTCCTGGAACACCGCCTTGCTGAGATCGGACTTGTCGCCCCACTTCATCTCGTTGAGCCACTCACCGCCGGGTTTCAGGTCAAACTTGTGGATGATTGTGTCAACACCCGGACCGTACCAGCGTGCCAGCAGTTCAGGGTCAGTCCATGCCCTCCAGACCATGTCGCGCGGTGCATCGAACATCCGCTCGACAATATATTCAGGTACGTCAGTCATGGCCTTTATCCTTCGCTTCGGTTTGTTTCATATGAACTAGAATGTCGTCGAGCTGATCGAAGCTCTTGCCCCAGAAAGCCCTGAACTCGTCCAGCCAGTCGACGGCAGCGGCCATATTGTCAGCTTTCAGCCGCGCAGGACGGCGCTGTTCGACTATGTCGCGCTCGATCAGACCGGCGCGCTCCAGCACCTTCAGGTGCTTCGAGACTGCCGGCTGGCTCATCTTGAATGGCGCTGCAATCTCGTTGACCGATGCCTCGCCGTCGGCAAGCCGTGACAGGATAGCCCGGCGCGTCGGGTCTGCCAGTGCCGAGAAGATCGCATCGAGATCGGGTTGTGATTGCGTATAACCTATTTGTTCCATAACTAAATGGTTATATTAATATACAAACTTGTCAACGGCATTTTTCACGCAATCGCAATCAGGGTGTCAGAATCAGAAAACCGGACGGCAATGAGCGATGGGTTTGAATTGTTTCGCTCACGCATGCAGCCTTCGGCTGCGCTCCGCTGGCCGGGCCTGGCTGGGAGTTCATCACTCAGGCGGGTGCCGGTTGTGATGCATTGTTCTGGTCGAACAGCTTTACCCGGCACTGCGTGCTTCGCGCCGTTCTCCGATCCTGAACACCCGTCGTTATGAATTCCCACCGAGGCACGAAGTGCCGAGGCAAGGCCGACCGGCCGTCGCGCGAAGTGCGCCCTGGCGGAGCGCAGCCGCAAGACTGCTTGCGTGAGCGGAATAATCCCCGGCACGCAGTGCCGGGGCAAGGCCGACCGGCCTTCGCACGATGTGCGCCCTGGCGGAGCGCAGCCAAAGGCTGCTTGCGTGAGCGAAATGGACTACTGCGTAGGAACTGCAGGTTCCGTCGGCGCAGGCGGAGTGCCTGGAAGTGTCGGCAAAACCGATCTGCCGTCGCCGTCCTGTCCACCCTGTGACTGGGTGGGCGCGACCTGATCCAGCACCGAGCTGCCGCCGGAGTCGCCGCGCGACAGATAAGCCAGGGACAACGAAGTCACGAAGAAACACACTGCCAGGATAGCCGTGGTCTTGGTCAAGGCGCTGCCGGCACCGCGAGAGGTGAACATGCCGCCGCCGCCACCGCCGCCGCCGCCAATGCCAAGCGCACCGCCTTCGGAGCGTTGCATCAGCACGACGCCGATGAGGGCCATAACGATCAACAGGTGAACCACGGTGATAACGGCTATCATGGGATGTCTCGAACCTTGTCACGAATAGAAAATAACAACTGGCGCTCATGTAGGCGTTTGGGGCGCGAATGTAAACCGTTCAGAACGCCGCGATGATGCCGGCAAAATCATCAGCCGCCAGGCTTGCACCGCCGACCAGTGCGCCATCCACATTATCGATGGCCATCAATTCGGCTGCATTGGACGGTTTGACTGAGCCGCCGTATAGAATGCGGATTGAATGGGCTTCTTCCGCACTGGTCAGTGCTGACAGCCCTGCCCTGATCGCCTGGTGCACTTCAGCCACCTGGTCGGCAGTTGGAGTGAGTCCGGAACCGATCGCCCACACCGGCTCATAGGCGATGACGGTGGTCGCTCCGGTCGCTCCACCGGGCAGTGATCCGTTCAATTGCGCGTGAACGACACTCAGCGTATCACCAGCTTCGCGTTCAGCCAATGTCTCACCCAGGCACACAATCGCCGTCAGGCCCGCGGCGATGGCCGCTTCAGCCTTGGTCTTCACCAGTTCACTGGTTTCGCCATGATCAGCACGCCGTTCAGAATGCCCCACGATCACTGCTGCAGCCCCGGCATCCTTTAACATGGCAGCCGAAATATCGCCCGTATGGGCACCGGAAACGGCAGTATGGCAGTCCTGCGCGCCAATCTGGACAGCGCTTCCCGCTGCTGCGTCTGCCAGCGGCAAGACCAGTGTTGCCGGCGGGCAGATCATCACGTCACACGCAGGTGCCGCGCCGTCGAGACTGTCTTTCAGTGCGTTAATTTCGGAAACCGACGCCTTCAGGCCGTTCATCTTCCAGTTCCCTGCCGCCAATGGCTTCATGGTGCGTTTATCCCTTGCTATTGCATCTGCCGGTGTTACCAACACCAGTGTTACCAAAACTTAACTTACGCCCATAGCGCAACATGGCTTCAATAGAACCCATAAAGTTGCTCTAGCGCCCTGAGAGCGATCATTTTTATGATTTTTGATTGGCGCGATCAAATATCATGGTGATCTGTACGCTTGCGGCGCATGATTCACGTTATATATAGGTAATACCAGAAACGTTACGAGGAAGATTTCATGCTTACCGCACTGCGCAGCAAATCCGGCGGCATCATCGCCAAGGTATTCATCGCCCTGCTGGCCGGCAGTTTTGCCGTGTGGGGCATTGAAGACATGCTGCGTGGCGGCAACTCGGAAACGCTGGCGAAAGTCGGCGACCGTGAAATCGGTTCCTACGAATTCTCCGAAGCCTTCAACCGGCAATTGTCGGTTTATTCACGCCGCCTCGGCGAGACCATAACCCCGGACCGCGCCCGCCAGCTTGGCATTGACCGTCAGATCCTCGGCGACCTGATGCGCGATGCAGCGCTGGACAGCCAGGCCGCCGCACTCGGCATCACAATGCCCGAGCGTGTCGTTGCCCAGCGTGTTGCCGACAGCCCGCAGTTCCAGGGTGCCGACGGCACCTTCAACGCCAACAGCTTCCGCAACCTGCTGCGCCAGAATGGCTTCAGCGAGCAGCAGTTCTTCGCGGTAGAGCGCGAGAGCATGACCCGCCAGGTTATCTCGCAGCCGCTGACCACCCAGGCAGTCGTGCCCAACACGCTGGTCGAACTGGTCTGGAAGCATCGCACCGAGCAGCGCGATGCCACCTATTTCGAGTTCACACTGCCTGAAGAGACGAAACAGCCGACCGATGCCGACCTGAGATCGCTGTATGATGAAAACAAGGAATTGTTCAGGGAACCGGAACGCCGCACCATGTCCATCGTCGCCCTGACGCCAGAGGCGATCATGGCCGGCATCCAGGTCAGCGAAGACGACCTGAAGCGCCAGTATGAAGCGACCAAGAAACAATTGGCCGCGGCGGAGACCCGCACCGTGCTGCAGATCGCGTTTGATAATGAGGCGGACGCAATAGCCGCCGCGCAGAAAATCAAGAACGGCACCAGCTTTGAAGACATTGCCAAGGAACAGGGAAAGACCGAGTCCGATATTTCGCTGGGTACAGTGGCGAAATCCGCCATTCCCGATCCGGCCGTTGCCGAAGCCGCATTTGCGCTCGCTGACGGTGCCGTGTCCGACCCGGTGAAGAGCCGGTTTTCAACCGTCCTGCTCAAGGCAAAGATTGTCGGCACCAGCGGTGCACGGTCGCTGGATGAAATGCGCGACGAACTGGCAACGGCTGTGCGCGCGACCAAGGCCCGTGATCAGCTGCTCGATCTGCACGACAAGTTTGAAGATGCCCGCGCCAGCGGCGCATCACTGGAAGAAGCCGCCGCGGAAATCGGCGTCAAGGTCGCCAATGTCGGCCCGGTTGCCCTTGACGGCACCGGCAACGACGGCAAGTCGGTTGTGGTCCCCGGCCATTCCAACTCGCTGGCCACAGCGTTTGAGACCGAAATCGGCCTGGAAATCTCGCCGCTGATCGACGGTGATGACGGTTTCACCTGGCTGGAAACCCGCGACATCGTTGCAACGGCCGTGCCCGCCTTCAATGATATCAAGGACAAGGTGTCCGACACCTGGAAAGCGCGCGAGGCGGCAAGTGCGACACGCAAGAAGGCAGAAGAACTGGTCGCAAAGCTGCGCTCCGGCACCCCCATTGCCGACCTGGCAAAGACGGAAAATGCCGAAGTCAAAACCGTCAACGGCGTTCGGCGCAACCGGACTGCCGCCAACTTCAACACCGCCGACATAGCAGCGCTGTTCTCGGTCCCGGAAAACGGCAAGGCATTCGCCATTGCCAATGACGGCAAGTCGGCCAAGATCATCGCCTCGACGCCGGTCCTCGGCACCGGTTTCAATTCCAGCTCCGAAGAGGCCAAGGCGATTAAACAGGTGCTGGAAACCAACCTGTCCAACGACCTGTATGCCGAATATGTCAACGCCCTGCAGGAACAGATCGGCGTGACAATCAACGACACCGTCTGGGCAAGAATAGCCAGCGGCGCCCCTGCACCTGTGCAGCATAGCAATTACTAAGGTTTGAGTTTGCTCAAGCGGCGCTTGTCTGGATCCAGATTGTCTTGGTCTGAAGGTATTGCTCCAGGGCCTCGGTGCCGTTGTCGCGGGCAAGCGAACCCGATTGCTTGTAACCGCCGAACGGGGTTTTGATATCACCCTCCGAAAAGCCGTTGACTGAAACAGTGCCGCACGGAAGTGACCGGGCCATGTGGATCGCACGATCGATGTCTTTCGTGAACACTGTGGCATGCAGGCCGTAATCTGTGTCGCTGGCAACAGCCAGGGCCTCTTCAGTGGTTTTTACCGGCATGATGCCGAGGACCGGACCGAAAATTTCTTCACGCGCGATCTTCATGTCAGGTGTGACGTTTTGAAAGACGGTGGGTTCGATGAAGTATCCGGGCAAATCACTTCCGCCGCCCGTCAGTTTTTCCGCGCCTTCGTCCATGCCGGCCTGAATGTAGTCCATCACCATTGTCTTGTGGTCTTTCGTGATCATTGATCCGATATCCGTCGCCGGGTCCAGCGGATCGCCCAGCTGGAACGCCTTGACCCTGTCAATGATGCGTCCGGTAAACTCCTCGACCAACGGGGCTGCAATCAGCTGTCGCATATTGGCAGAACAGTTCTGTCCACCGTTCCAGAATGCCGACATGGCTGCATGTTCAATCAGGTCGTCGTTGATCGCGGCGTCTTCAAGCACGATGAACGGGCTCTTGCCGCCCATTTCAAGCCCCACACCCTTGAGGTTGCTGTCGCCGGAATAGCGCATGAACATGCGACCCACTTCGGTTGAACCTGTGAAGGACACAGTGTCGATATCATTGTGCATGCCGATGGCTTTGCCGGCGGTTTCCCCGAAGCCCGGCACGATGTTGATGACACCTTCGGGCACGCCGGCCTCCTGCATCAATTCGGCAAGGCGGATCGTGGTCAGCGGCGTCTGTTCGGCAGGTTTGATAACCGCCGAACACCCAACTGCAAGGGCCGGAGCAATTTTCCAGGCAGCCATAACCAGTGGAAAATTCCACGGCAACACCGCACCAGCGATGCCGGCAGGCTCCTTGGTGATCAGTGCCAGTGCGTCGGGACCGGTGGGGGCAATCTTACCGAACGTCTTGTCGGCCAGTTCCGCATACCACTGGAAGAAATTCGGCACTTCCGTGCCTACCTCATGCAGGCAGTCGGTGATGGACTTGCCCGTGTCGAGACTTTCGAGAACTGCCAGCTCGTTGCTGTGCTCGCGCACCAGTGCCGCAATCTTCAGCAGAACGTCTTTACGATGCTCGGGCTCCGCCCGCGACCAGGTACCGGCATTGAAAACCCGGCGCGCCGCCGCGACGGCTTTGTCCACATCGGCGGATTTGCAGTAGGCAACGCTCGTCAGGACCTGGCCCGTTGCCGGGTTGACGGTTTCGAACTTTTCGCCATCAACCGCATCACAGAATTTTCCGTTGATATAGGCTTGGCCGCGTGGTTTCAGCTTGTTTGCAATGGCCTGAAATTCGGCATGGGAAAGGGTCATGGCTGATCTCCGTCGTGTTAGCGGCGCAGGGAACGGGCAAATTTGCGAATATCTTCCAGAAGCAAGCCGGGTTCTTCCATCGCGGCGAAATGGCCGCCTCGCGGCATCTGCGTCCAGTGCTGTATGTTGTAGATGCGCTCGGCATAGGATCTGGGTGGCCAGTTCAGCATTTCCGCCGGAAACACGGCGCAACCGGTGGGAACCTCGACACGTTTGCCGTCGGGAGACAAAATGCGCCCGCCCTCTTCGCGCCGTCCGTAATAGATCCACGACGCCGTATTGAAAGTCCGGGTGGTGATGTAGATCATGATATTGGTCAGAAGGTCATCCTTGCTATGGACGGCTTCGATATCGTTGTCCTTCACATCCGACCAGGAATTGAACTTCTCGACCAGCCAGGCAGCGACGCCGACGGGACTGTCCATCATTGCATAGCTTAGCGTCTGCGGCCGGGTCGCCTGTTGCGTTCGATAGCCGTTCTGCATGATCTGGTCATGATCGAATTGCGCTGCCCATGCCTCTTCGTCCGGGGATTGCGGCCCGTCGGGATGGCGCATCGTCAGCACGTTGATATGAATGGCGGAGCATGCCGGCGCATGTTCAAAACCCAGCCAGGAACAGATCGCTCCGCCCCAGTCACCACCTTGTGCCAGGTAACTGTCGAAGCCCAGCGTATCCGTCATCAGCGAATTGATGACATTGGCCATTTTCCGGGGGCCATAAGGGCGCGGAGGACGCCCGGAAAAACCAAATCCCGGCAGCGACGGGGCGACCACGGTAAAGGCGTCTTCAACATTGCCGCCAAAGCGTTCGGGATGGGCAAGCGGCTCGATCAGGTCATAGAACTCCGCCACGGATCCGGGCCAGCCATGACTGATCATCAAGGGCATTGGCTCGGGGCCACTGCCCTGTTCGAGAATGAAGTGCATGTCGATGCCGTCGACAGGCGCTATGTAGTTGGAAAAACTGTTGATCCGCGCTTCCTGTGCACGCCAGTCGAACCCATCGATCCAGTAGGCGCAAAGCTGTTTCAGGTAATCGAGGTTGGTCCCGTATTCCCAGCCGCCGTCATCCGGCATTTCATGCCAGGGATAATCTGCAACCCGCGCAAGGATGTGTTCCAGCGTCTCGTCAGCAACGAGGAACTGGAATGGCCTGACTTGCTGATTGGGGTTTATCAAATTATTCAAAAGGTCAATTTCCCAGTTTGAATGTTGGCGCACAAGAGCACCATGACCAAGGCGTCCCTGGTTTCAGCTAACTCAAATTTTTCGATTGCGACGAGAGACAGGTGCCTCCATTCGAAGGGACAGATGGACCGGTGACCCGCTCGTGGTGTTACAGCATCGCGCGAACTTCTTCGGCGATCACTTTCACACCAGCCTCCAGTTTGGACACCGGCACATAGGCAAATCCGAGGCGGAAGCTCCTGTTGTTGTTGTAGTTCAGGTAGTAGTCCCGTCCCCTGTCCACCAACACGCCCTTGTCGCGCAGACGCGCGGCCAATCCAGCTGCGTCAAACCCTTCAGGGCCAGTCAGCCAGAATGAGGTTCCGCCCTCAGACTCCGTATGCTGCAACATGCCAAGATGTTTTGTGAGCGCGTCGTTCATGGCATGCCAGCGTTTCTTGTAGCGCCGTTCGATATTGCGAAGATGGGCATCGTAGTGGCCAAGGCGGAAGAACAGCGCCACGATCTCCTGCACAATGGTGGGCGGATGCCGCATCATCACTCCACGCGCAATTCGCGCCTCACGAATGATGTCCCGGTGGGCAACGATGAACCCGAGCCTGATACCCGGCGAAACGGTCTTGGACAGGCTCCCCACGTAGATAACCCGGCCTGCCTTGTCCATTGATCGCAACGACGGCGAGGATTTCGCGACATAGTTCATCTCGGCTTCGTAGTCGTCCTCGATGATCATGAAATCCTTTTTGCCGGCAGCTTCGATCAACTCCTCCCGGCGCGATTGGCTCATGGTGACCATTGTCGGAAACTGGTGACTGGGTGTTGTGAACACCAGCTGGCAACCTGTTGGAATGGTTGATGGTATCAGCCCTTCACCATCAATCGGCACACCGATCAGTTCGTTGCCCGAAAGCCGGAACGCGTTGCGCGCGCCGAAAAACCCGGGATCCTCCAGCGCAACCGGTTTGCCGGAGCGCGAAAAGATCGTGCCCAGTATGAACAGTGCGTTCTGTGATCCGAGGGTAATAAGGATTTCATCATCCTCGGCATAGATGCCGCGGGTGTTCAACAGGCGTTGCCGCAGCTGTTGCACCAGCTGCGGGCTGTCGCTTTCGACTGAATCGCTGGCCCAGACCGGCATTTGCTTGCGGCCCAGCGCCTGCCTGGTGCACTCGCGCCACCCGTCAACCGGAAACAGGTCGGGATCAATCTGGTTGTAGATGAATGGATAGGGATAGGCGTTCCAGTCCAGCGGATTGACCACAGGCATCAAATCGTTGGCCTGGAAGCTCACAGGGCAAGGGACAGTATCTTCACCTTGGGCGTCGTTGCTGTCCAGTTTTTGCAATGGAGCGATCTGCGGATTGACGAAATAGCCGGAGCGGTCGCGCGAGACCAGGAGCTCCAGATCCACCAGACGATTGTACGCAGCGAAAACCGTGTTCCGGGAGACACCGAACTGGTCCGCCAGTTCGCGGCACGAAGGAAGCGGGCGGTCATGAGCCAGCGACTTGGAAGTGATTGCCGCGCTCACCACTTCGCATATCTGGTCGCGCAGGCTCAGGTTGGAGCTGCCGGGCAGTTTCAGGAATTGGGGCGTGGTCAAGCTCAACTGGATGCTCCGGGGGTGTCGTAGCCCTTGTCTTACACCGGATCCTAGCCGTTTCTAAGTGCTGGCGTCAGCGGCAATTTTTGTCTGTCCCCCTCATTCGATCCATCTGTCACTTTCAATGAGCGGGCACGCGGTAAACACTGACAGGCAGAAAAACTCATCAATGGGAGATGAAGCCGATGAGAATAAAGTCTGTAGGGAAGATACTATGTGTTGCCGCAGCCATGACCATGTTCGCTCAGTCAGCTGTTGCCGAAAAGGTTCTGAAACTGGGAACCGTGGGCTTTTTGGGAATGCCGATCGGCGATGCGATCGATCAGGCACTGATCCCGACATTGAAGGAAGCGTCCGGCGGAAAGCTGACCATCGAACCGCACTACCGCAAGTCGCTGTGCAGCGAACAAAGCTGTGGCGAGCAGGCCAACCAGGGTCTCTTGCAACTGTGGACCAGCTCCACCGCGAATTTCGGTAACTTCGGCACCGCCCTGGCAATTTTCGACCTGCCGTACATCTTCAAGAGCATTGAGGACGCAGATCGCATTTCATCCGAGTGGCTGGCCAAAAAGCAGTGCGATATCGCCGCAGAAGAAGCCGGCCATGTCTGCCTGACCGTCTATTCCAGCGGTGGTTTCCGGCAGCTTGGCAATGCCCATGGCCCCGTGCATGTCCCCGCCGACATGAAAGGCATCAAGTGGCGCGTCACGAAAAGCCCGATCGAATACACGCTAATCAAGAACTGGGGTGCCGTGCCGGTGCCCTATGACTGGGCGCAACTCTATCAGGGCCTGCAGACCGGGGTCGTCTCCGGCCAGTATGTTGCAACACCCTGGCAGCACGTCGCAAAGCTGCACGAGGTTGCAAAATACTACACCGAGATAGGCGGTTCCTGGTCAGGCAACCAGTTGTCGATGGACAAACGCCAGTATGATGCGCTGACCGATCAGGAAAAGGAATGGCTGCACGCTGCCGCCAAGGCATTTGGCCAGAAGGTGCAGGAGCTTGATCGCGACTGGGTTGAATCCGGCGAAAAGGCCATCAAGGCAGACATCAAGGAATGGTACGTGCCGAATGATGAAGAATTGAAACTCTGGCGCGCAGGTGCGATCGATGCCTGGCTCAACGCCAAAGGCAGCTTTGACCCGGCAACCGCCGAACGGGTCCTGAAAGAACAGGGCATGACAGACTTCATTGCCCAGCTCAAAAAGGCGGGCGCGCTGTAATACCAACTGCTCTGTAGAATAATCGGGGCTGGCGCGGAGTTGTCTCCGCGCCATTCTCTGTTTCTTTGCTAAGGTACACCCTGCGGTGGGGTCAAACCGCTCCGTCACGCGGTTACAGGACAAAGCAAAAATGGAAAGCATTGCGCTTCTTATAATTCTCGTGGTGCTGATAATGCTGGGCGCCCCAGTTGGCTTTACCCTGATCCTTATCCCGGTTGTTTACATCGTAATCACCGACGCAGCCCCGATGATCCTGATCCCCAGCCAGATGTTCAGCGCCATCGACTCGGTGCCGCTGACCGCAATTCCGTTTTTCATGCTGACCGGCGAACTCATGACCAGCGCCACCATTACCGACAGGCTGGTGGAGTTGAGCCAGCGCCTGATCGGGCGCATGCGGGGCAGCATGGCGCAGGCGAATGTACTGGTCAGCATGTTCTTTGCCGGTATGAACGGTTCGGTCGTGGCCGACACGGCGACTGTCGGATCACTGTTGGTTCCGTCCATGAAGCGAGCCGGTTACCCGCCGGCCTTTGCTGCAGCGATCACTGCGGTCAGCTCGACCATCGGCGGGATAATCCCGCCGTCTATCATGATGATTGTGCTGGCCAATGCAGGCGGTATTTCGGTAGGTGCCCTGTTCGCCGGCGGCATCGTGCCGGGCATCATGATCGGTATCGTGCTGATGGTGATCAATTACATCATCGCCAGGCGCAACAATTTCGAGCGCAGCGAGGAGCCGTTCAGTCTGAAGGCGATTGCAGTTGTCGGCTACAAGTCATCGTTTGCGCTGCTCATTCCCATCGTATTGGTGGGTTCGGTCGTGTTCGGCATTGCCGGCGTTGTCGAGGCAGGAGCGCTGACCGCAACCATCGCACTTTTCATCGGGCTGTTCATTTATCGCACCATCACCTGGACCAACTGCAAGAGCGCGTTTGTCCGCGCATTCCGCAATTCCGCGATGGTGTTCATCATTATCGCCGCCTCCGGTCCGTTCAGCTGGCTGCTGACCTCTCTGGGCGCAATCAACCAGTTGGAGCAATGGCTGCTGAGTTACACCTACAACCCGGTCTTGTTCGCTCTGGTGCTGGTGCTGTTCATCTGCCTGCTCGGAATGGTCATGGATTCAGCCGCCAACATCATCGTGGTCGGTCCGGTCCTGGTGGATGTGATGGTCAAGGCGGGATACCCGGATGTTCAGGCCGCGCTGGTCGTGGTGGTCGGGTTCCTGATCGGATCGGTCACGCCGCCGGTCGGGGTAGCCTTTTTTACCGCCGGTGCAATCGCAAACGTGCGATTGGAAAAAGTCGCCATGGCGATGTTGCCGTACCTAGCCGCACTGTTTGCGTTGTTGTTCGTCCTGATCGTCGTGCCGGACTTCACCATGTATCTTCCCAAGGCATTCGGGTTCGTGAAGTGATGGGGAGCAAATTGCATAACAACCGGCATGGCGGCGCATCGGACAAGGCAACAGAAATTTGCGAGGAGCTTTCGTAATGCTGGCATATGCAAAGTTTGTCGACAGCGCTGTCAGGAAAACCCTGACCGCTTTTTGCGCGGTTCTGCTGCTGCTGATGGTGGCTTTCACGGTCTATTCCGTCGTGATGCGCTACGTCTTTGAGAACCCGCCGGTCTGGGGTGACCTCCTGACGGTTCTCAGCAACATCTGGCTGGTGTTCTTCGCACTGGCCCTGACGGTCCGCGACAAGGATCACATCGCGTTGGACCTGATCTATTCCTGGCTGCCGCTCAAGGCTTCCTTTTTTATCCAGCAATTCTGGTCACTGGTGATATGCGCACTGGGCGTCGTGATGATCGTCTATGGCATGGAGGCCGTTTCAACCATGGGCGGCAAATACTGGGAGATGTGGTATTTTGCATGGGAAGATGGCGGCTTCGTCTTCAAGCCGAATTACATGCCCAAGAAATATGCCATCGCAATTGTGCCGATCTCGGGCTTCCTCGTCAGCATCGCGGCCCTGGCGTCGGTTCTCGAAGACAGCATGCGCCTGAAGGCAGGCACCTTTAAGCAAGCCAGGGACATGGATGTTCCAGCGGACGCTGATCAGCCATAGTCAAGCAATGTATTGAATGCGGCATTCAAATCCTGAATTGAACGCATTAAGGCACCTACCCCGAGAAAGTTGAACAGACGAAGCGATTGGTTGGGAAGTCGATGCCCACAAGCACGCTGCCGCCAGGACAGGCGTGCATGCCACGGTCCACCGTGTTTCGGTCCAGGGTCGGTGGGCCCAGGGCTCCCGAGACCCGCATGCAGGTGAAGGTGTTTCGTCCGGCATGAACACCGGTAACAACATGACTGTTGCCGCACCAGTTAATCGCTGCTTCTCCAGGAACCGGGAAAGGCGCAATGTCGATTCTGGTCGGGTCCCTCAGTGCCACGAACAGCGGGCGGATCGTCGGCCCGAAACATAGCAGGTCATTTCGGTCCCCGTGCACGCCTGCAACAACGAACCCGGACGGACAAGAGTGCATGCTGTCTCTTACGGTGGGGTTTGTCCCGGCATCAATTATGCGGGATCGCGAAATTGAGGCAGGTCCGCAAGCAATAAGCGTCTTGTTATCACACTGGCGGCCGGCACAGGTCATGCCGCGTGCGACCTCGCCCGCAGGTACCTGCAGCGATCCATTCTCTTCCGAAACCGAGCCTGTTTGACCACAGCCAATGAAGTTCTGACCGGACGCCCTTGCGCACATGATGGAGAGATTGTCGCAATTCGAACCCTGGCAAGTCAGTCCCACGATTGCCTCACCGGGCAGGCAATTGCTTTGTCCAGGCGTTTCATCTGAAAAATACGCCCTCGGTGTTGGGCCAGTAGCCCAGCTTGCGCCACCGGGACGCGTACAGGTGATACCGACATTGTCGCACCTGCTGCCGGTGCATGTGATGCCGGTCACAAAAGTGTTCAAAGGACAAATGACCGGGGGCTGTTCATCCGAAGTGAAGCTTTGGGCACCTGCAGATTGGGCAAAACCAACCAACAATGCAGCGATTGCGAGGAGAGCTGATATTGCACTCCGGAAGGGCATTCTCATTATATCATCCTCCTTCAGTCGACCCAACAGATGACAACGGTGCTTCATCTCCCAATGCCGGCCAAGGAGGCTCAATGACGACTGTGCGATTTTGGCAAGAATATTTGAGTTGAGCCGGTCACACTGTTAACTTACGCTGGGTCAAAAAGGAGAACTGAAGCTGTTCAACAACCACCCCATCCTGAGGACAGACAGCCTTCACGTCAGCCAGTCGGCTCATTACGCCCAGACCTTGGACCTCGTTCCTACGCAAGCCGTCGGTACTAGAGCGAAAGTAAGGACAGTGGCGAATGTGCATACCGGACCATTACTCGACTGCTATTATTTCAGCTACTCACACAACATGAAGCTGAACGCGGTCACCGAAAACCCGCACTACTGGATTGCCGTCGCAGTGCAGGGGAACGCCGCAGACAGGTTGAGCGCAGTGCCGATTTTGACGCGCCTCGCATCACCCGGGGCTGAAGACCCATTTATCGTGAGGGAAAACCAGGGCATGCTGGGCGTTCGGCTTGATGGCTCAAAATTTCACTGCTTCGCGGAAGATTGGCTGGGAACGCATTTGAGCAGGTCCATTTCTTTTACACCCGACTTTCGGCTGCGCAATCCTGCAGAACGCGGTGTCGCCAATCTCTTGTTGAGGGCCGCACAGCGCGACGACGAGGATCCATTTGCGCTTTCGGAAATGCAGGTTCAGACAAACCTGTTTCAGTCCATAGCCACTACCCTGCTGGCGCTTCACCCGCACTCAGCCTCGCAGCGGATTCCGCAACTTCGACAGGGTCCGTCATCAAAAGACATCAGACGCGTCATCGATTACATCCGGGCCAACTTGGATACGGACATGACGCTTTCCAATCTCGTCGAAGTGTCAGGTGTTCCCGGGCGGACGCTCAATCATCATTTCCAGCGCTTTGTGGGGCAGTCACCAATGGCCTATCTGCGCGCCGCCCGGCTGGAAGCCATTCACAACGGGTTGGTGCTGGGCAGGTTCGACAGCGTCGCCGCTGCCGCAACCAGATACCGCTTCGGTGCCTTGGGGCGCTTTTCCCGCCAGTATTATTGCCGGTTCGGCGAATTACCGTCCGCCACACTGGCCCGGCGCGGCTGGCACGCCTGACACTCAGGTTGTCGCACAAGCGGGTCCGGGCGATTTCGCCCATAGACCTAAAAAACCCCCTCACCAATCCCAAAACGGCTTCACATCCCTCCCCAAACCTGCTCTAAACCCATTTCGCTAAAGCCTCTTTTGGAAAGTTCACCCGATGCAGATCGCTCCCGACAGCGACAGCTTCAATGCCTGTTACCAGGCCGGCAAGGCGCAGGTCGTCTATACGCGGCTGGTGGCGGACCTGGAAACTCCGGTTTCCGCGTTCATGAAGCTCACGCGAAATGCACCCTACCGGTTCCTGCTGGAATCGGTGGAAGGCGGCGCCGTGCGCGGCCGTTACTCGATGATCGGCATGAAGCCTGACCTGATCTGGCGGGTAACCGGGGACAAGGCTGAAATCAACACCCGCGCCCTGATCGACGCAGACGGCCCGTTCGTCGCCGATGATGCAGCGCCCTTGCAATCCCTGCGCAACCTGCTGGCCGCAAACCATTTCGACGTGCCCGCCGACCTGCCGCCCATGGCCGCGGGACTGTTCGGCTATATGGGCTACGACATGGTGCGGCAGATGGAAAAGCTGCCTGATCCCAATGAAGACGTGCTCGGCGTGCCCGACGGCATCATGATCCGCCCGACCATCATGGCCATCTTTGACGCGGTCAAGGACGAGGTTACCGTCATCACCCCGGTGTTTCCGGACGCCGATGTTTCGGCAAAGGCGGCTTACGCGCGCGCCTGTGACCGGCTCGACGCGGTTGTCGATGCATTCGACCGGCCCCTGGAACTGCAGGCTTTTGACGATCCGGACGCCGCCCCGATCAGCGACCCGAAGTCGGACACCACGCCTGAGGACTACAAGGAGATGGTGCTGAAGGGTAAGGAGTATGTTGCCGCCGGCGATGTCTTCCAGGTGGTCCTGTCGCAGCGCTTCGAGACCGAATTCACCCTGCCGGCATTTTCACTGTACCGGGCCCTGCGCCGGGTCAATCCGTCGCCGTTCCTGTACCACCTTGAGTTTGACCGCTTTGCCATTACCGGATCCAGCCCGGAAATCCTAGTCCGGGTGCGCGACGGCAAGGTGGAAATCCGCCCGCTGGCCGGCACCAGGCCGCGTGGCGCAACACCGGCGGAAGACCGCGCCCTGGCCGAAGAATTGCTGGCCGATCCCAAGGAACTGGCCGAACACCTGATGCTGCTCGACCTGGGCCGCAACGATGTCGGGCGTGTTGCCAAGATCGGTTCGGTCAATGTCACCGACCAGTTCATCATGGAATACTACAGCCAGGTCATGCACATCTCCTCCAATGTTGAAGGCGAACTGGACGACAAGTATGACGCCATCGACGCACTGAGCGCAGGCTTTCCGGCGGGTACCGTGTCGGGCGCCCCGAAAGTCCGCGCCATGGAAATCATCGACGAACTGGAAAGCACCAAGCGCGGCATCTATGCCGGCTGTGTCGGGTATTTTTCAGCGACCGGCGAAATGGACACCTGCATTGTCCTGCGCACCGCACTGGTCAAGGACGGCAAGATGTTTGTGCAGGCAGGCGCCGGTGTCGTAGCCGACAGCGTTCCGCAGGCTGAACAGGACGAGTGCATCAACAAGGCCAAGGCGCTGTTCCGCGCGGCTGAAGAAGCGGTCCGCTTTGCTGGCCGCGCATCGAGGGGGCAATAACTTCCATGATCCTGCTCATCGACAATTACGACAGCTTCACCTGGAACCTGTACCATTTTCTCGGCGACCTGGGCGCTGACACCGAAGTCATCCGCAACGACGCTGTTACGGCTGATCAGGCAATCGCCATGAAGCCCGAGGCCATCGTCCTGTCGCCTGGCCCGTGCACGCCGAACGAGGCAGGCATCTGCCTGGAACTGGTTGAAAAAGCCGCCGGCAATATCCCGCTCATGGGCGTTTGCCTGGGCCACCAGGCCATCGGACAGGCCTTCGGCGGCACAGTGGTGCGCGCCCAGCAACTGATGCACGGCAAGCTGTCGGATGTCGCTTCAACCGGCAAGGGTCTGTTCGAAGGCCTGCCGGAAACCTTTCGGGCGACCCGCTATCATTCTCTGGTGGTTGAGCGCGCCTCCCTGCCCGATTGCCTCGAGGTTACCGCGTCCACCGGCGACATTGTCATGGGGCTGCAGCACAAGCAGCTGAACGTTCACGGCGTACAGTTTCACCCCGAAAGCATTGCATCGGAGCACGGCCATGCGATATTGCGTAACTTCCTGAAACTGGCAGACGCCTACAAAGAAGTTGAAACGGCTTGAGACCATGGCTGATCTGAAACCGCTGATTGCAAAAATTGCCGACGCCACGCCGCTGTCCGTGGATGAAGCGCGCACCGCGTTCGACATCATCATGTCGGGCGACGCCACACCGTCGCAGATCGGCGCGGTGCTGATGGGTCTCAGAGTGCGCGGTGAAACCGTTGACGAGATCACCGGCGCCGTCATGACCATGCGCGAAAAAATGCTGCCCGTTACCGCACCAGAAGGTGCCATCGATATCGTCGGCACCGGCGGCGATGCATCCGGTTCCTACAATGTGTCCACATGTGCGGCCCTGGTCACCGCGGGCGCCGGTGTTCCAATCGCCAAGCACGGCAACCGGGCGCTGTCGTCGAAATCCGGCGCCGCCGATACGCTGGCAGCCCTCGGCGTCAACATTGAAGCCAAGCCGGATATCATTGCGCGCTGTATTGCCGAGGCAGGTTGCGGGTTCATGTTCGCGCCAGCCCATCATGCCGCCATGCGCCATGTCGGACCGTCCCGCGTCGAATTGGCGACGCGCACCGTGTTCAACCTGTTGGGACCGATGTCCAACCCGGCCAGCGTGAAGCGCCAGGTCATCGGCGTGTTTGCCAGGCATTGGGTGGAACCGCTTGCCCATGCCATGAAGCAGCTCGGCTCGGACGCCGTCTGGGTAACCCACGGCGAAGGCGGTCTTGACGAAATCACCCCGACCGGCACCACCTGGGTGGCCGAGTTGAAGGACGAAAAGGTAACCACGTTCGAGATCGAGCCGGAAGACGCCGGGATCACACGCCGCTCGCTTGACGAGTTGAAGGGCGGCGATGCGGAACACAATGCCGAGGCCCTGCGCGGTGTCCTGTCGGGTGACAACAATGCCTTCCGTGATGCCGCTGCCATGACCGCAGGCGCTGCCCTGCTGGTGGCCGGCAAGACCAAAGACCTGAAGGCCGGAACGCAACAGGCCGAAGCGGCCATCGATTCCGGCGCGGCTATGAAAGTGCTCGACAAGCTGGTTGAGGTATCGAACGTATGACCGGCACCATCCTCGACAAGATAGCAGCCTACAAGCGCCAGGAAGTCGCCGTGGCCAAGGCAAGCGTGCCCGAAGCCAGCCTGGTTACCAATGCCAGTCTGAACCAGGCCAACAGCGCGCCGCGCGGGTTCTTGAGAGCGCTTGAAAGCAAGCTTGCCGATAACAAATGGGCGCTGATAGCCGAGGTCAAGAAGGCCAGCCCGTCCAAGGGCCTGATCCGCGAGGATTTCGATCCGCCAAGCCTGGCAAAGGCTTATGAGGAAGGCGGCGCGGCCTGCCTGTCGGTGCTGACCGACACGCCATCGTTTCAGGGCGCACCGGAATTCCTGATGCAGGCCCGTTCGGCAACCGCACTGCCCGCACTGCGCAAGGATTTCATGCTTGACCCATACCAGGTTCTGGAAGCCCGCGCCTGGGGGGCCGACTGTATCCTGCTCATCCTGGCGATGATCGACGATACCCTGTGTGCCGAACTGGAAAAGACCGCGTTTGAACTGGGAATGGACGTGCTTGCCGAAGTGCATGACGAAGCCGAACTGGAGCGCGCACTCAAACTCAAGACTCGCATGATCGGCATCAACAACCGCAACCTGAAGACGTTCGAGACCAGCCTCGAGACCACCGAACGCCTCGCCCCCATGGTGCCGGCTGACCGGCTGATAGTCGGTGAAAGCGGCCTGTTCGCCCCGGCAGACCTGGCCCGGCTGGAACGCACCAATGTTTCGACCTTCCTGATCGGTGAAAGCCTGATGCGCCAGCCGGATGTGGCCCGGGCCACAAGCGCCATCCTGACAAAGCCGGACGGCTTGCGGGCAAGCGCATGAGCAGTGGCAAGCTCACCCATCTCGATGATGCGGGCAACGCCCACATGGTCGACGTGTCGGAAAAACAGGTGACCACTCGCATTGCCGTCGCCGCAGGCCGCGTCTCAATGCTGGCTGAGACCGTGCAACTCATCAAGTCCGGCATGGCCAAGAAGGGCGACGTGATCGCAACCGCGCGCATTGCCGGCATCATGGCAGCCAAGCGCACCCATGAGCTGGTCCCGTTGTGTCACCCGCTGGCGATCTCGAAAATCACCGTAGACCTGGAAATCAACGAGCCCGACAATGCGGTGGATGTCACCGCCAGCGTCAAGGTTGAAGGCAAGACCGGTGTTGAAATGGAGGCCCTGACCGCCGTGTCGGTGGCCTGCCTGACGGTCTATGACATGGTCAAGGCAGTGGATCGCGGCATCATCATTTCCGACGTCAAGCTGATCGAGAAGCAGGGCGGCAAGTCCGGCCACTTCAAGGCAGATACCAGCTCATGAGCCTGCTTCCGGTCGATGATGCACTGGCGCAGATTTTAAAGGGCGTCAAACCGCTGGGCGCGGTAGACGTGCCGCTGTCCAATGCACACGGTCGGGTGCTGTCCGGGCCGTTGAAGGCGCAGCGCGCGCAACCGCCGTTTGCAGCGTCGGCCATGGACGGATATGCGGTACGCGCTGCAGACATTGCCGAAATCCCTGCCACACTGAAGGTAATTGGCGAAGCGCCTGCCGGACACGGCTTTTCCGGGCGTGTCGGCAAGGGCAAGGCGGTTCGCATTTTCACCGGTGCGCCGATGCCCAGGGGGGCTGACACCGTCGTCATCCAGGAAAACACGGAGACCAGCGGCAAGGACGCGGTGATCGTGCTGGAATCGTCCACACCGGGCAGCTTTGTCCGCCACGCCGGGCTCGACTTCAAAAAGGGTGAAACACTGCTTCCCCGGCACACTGTGCTGGGCGCCCGGCAGATTGGCCTGGCGGCGGCCATGAACCATGCCCGCGTGCCGGTCGTGCGTCGCCCGTCCGTTGCCCTGCTGGCCACCGGCGATGAGTTGGTCGAACCCGGCAGCAACCCCCGCGATGACCAGATCATTTCATCAAATGCTCTGGCCATTGCCGCCATGATTACCCGCCATGGCGGCGAACCGGTTGACCTCGGCATCATCCCTGACAAGACAGCCCGCATCGAAAAGGCCATCGAACGCGCCGCCGGGTCCGACATTCTCGTCACTATTGGCGGAGCCTCTGTGGGTGATCACGACCTGGTGCAGGCGGCCATGGAAAAATCCGGCATCAAGATCGGCTTCTGGAAAATCGCCATGCGCCCCGGCAAACCGTTGATGTTCGGCAAACGCGGCGACCAGCGCGTCATCGGCCTGCCCGGCAATCCGGTCTCCGCCATGGTGTGCACGAGGCTGTTCATCCTGCCGCTGATTGCAAAGATGACCGGTGACACGCGGTCCTTTGATCCCGTTGCCGCCGTTCTGGACACAGGCATGGCCCGCAATGACCAACGCCAGGATTACATCCGCGCCACGCTCGCCCGCGGCGACAAGGGCCAACTGGTCGCAACGCCCTTCCCCAGACAGGACAGCTCCATGCAGCGCGTCTTCGCCGAAGCCGACTGCCTGGTAATCCGCCCTCCCCATGCACCCGCGGCAAAGGCGGGTGAGCAGGTTCAGGTGCTGTTGCTGGATTTTTAGGAGCCTGCAAACAGCCACCTGGGTTGCGAAAGAATCAGTGCCATAAAGTTGACAAACGTTATATTCGGTCGAAGCGACAGGCTGGTCTCGTACCAGGCATGGGAAACGAATACGGTCATTCGACCAGGGGATAAGACTTCATTCCGATATCTCGTTCAGAAAGTGTTCAGGACTGCTGTGGTTTCATGAGCCGCAGGACTGTGTGAGTTGTGTTACCGGACAGGACGGTGAAAACGCCAACATTAACACAAGATGCTTGTACAATTACGCATCGGTTAACACGGTTGAACTCGCAAGTCCGGGCCTGCAGACTTTTGGCATAAGCACATTCGTTTACTTATTGGAGTGAGAGAATGACAGTCAGACAGCGCAACCGCATCGCAGCAAGCGAACCTTCATTTGTGGGTTTCAAACCGACCTCGCGCAAATCTGGGTTCAAGGATTTCCCGGACGTGCCTCAGCATCCGCTGGACGGACCGATACCGACAGACTGACCGCGTTTTCAATATGGCGCTTCAACCCGTGGCCGCCATCATGGGTTGCCATCGGAAACAACATTGGATCTGTTCGTATATCAGCGTCGGGTCTCCCTGAAACGCTGGAAAACTCCGCGAAATTCAACAATTTCCCACCCACCCCTTGCCGAACATAGCAGGAACATGTCATAAAGGTTTCGCATTTGTTCTGATTCTGGTTGGCACAACTTTTGTTCAAGCCATCCTGACAAACGGCAAGGAAAACACCTGATGCTGACCGCCAAGCAACACGAACTGCTCATGCTGATCCACGACCGGCTGAAAGAAACCGGCGTGCCGCCATCGTTTGAGGAAATGAAGGAAGCGCTTGATTTGCGGTCCAAATCCGGCATTCACCGGCTGATCACGGCGCTGGAAGAGCGCGGTTTCATCCGCCGCCTTCCGCATCGCGCACGGGCGCTTGAGGTACTGAAAATGCCGGACTCATCCGCCGGGCCCGCCGTCATGGGCAAGCCGGAGCGCAAACCATTCAATCCAAGTGTCATCCAGGGCTCGCGCGGCATGGCCGAAGACAAGGCCCCTGCTCCGGCCGCACCGGTTGCAGCGACAATCGACGTGCCGATGATGGGCCGCATTGCCGCCGGTGTGCCGATTGCCGCCATTCAGGATCATACCACCAACGTACCTGTGCCGCCCGACATGCTGCGCCCCGGCGAGCATTTCGCGCTGGAGGTCAACGGTGATTCAATGATCGAAGCCGGTATTCTGGACGGCGACACGGTGCTGATCCGCAAGGCCGACACGGCCCGCAATGGCGAGATCGTGGTTGCCCTGGTGGAGGATGAGGAAGCCACCCTTAAGCGCTTGTGGCGCAAGGGAGATTCCATTGCGCTGGAGGCCGCCAATCCGTCCTACGAAACCCGTATTTTCGGCCCTGACCAGGTGCAGGTACAAGGAACGCTTGCCGGCCTGTTGCGCCGTTACTGACCGGTTTGGGTCTTGGGAGTTGAACCGGCAGCGGGCTTTTCAACCCACGGCCCCGGATCGACCAGCAGTATCTTGCGCCGCGCCACCGGCGCATAGACCCACGCGCGGGAACCGGAAGCCCCGCGTGCTGTTGTCACCTCAGGCTTGCCGTCGGTGGTGATGTGGACGGCATGCGCGCCATTGCGCCACACGTCGAACCTGTCGATATGGAGTTGTCGGGACGTCGGATATCCGCATGTCCGGCGCAGAGGATTGGCGGACACGACGATGTCAGCTGCCCGGCAATCCGGTGGCGGCTTGGCCTTGCGCCCAAGCCACAGCACGGTTTTACCTTTCACCTCGCTCCGGCACAAATCATCGGCACATCTCCAGCCTGCACGCTTCGCTGCCTGTGCCAGGTCGGCGCCGTCACCGTCAGCCAGCAACCAGCGCTCGACGGCAAACCTGCCACGGCGCCCATAAACCGGTACCAGGCCTCCTTCCTGCATCCTGCCCGCCATGGTTGCCGCGGTGCGCTCGATCAGTATGTCCGGCCGCGGCCCGAGCGCAATCGCTGCAAACCCCGCCACGACCGCCAGTCCACCGCCGGCCCGGCGCAGGCTGCCGCGCCACAGCGCCAGGAAACACAGCCCCATGCCGGACAGGAAGGCCAGTTCGGGCATCATGGCGCCGGCAACCTTGGTCGCCCCCGGCCAGCCCGATACCATGACCGCAATCGCCTGAACTGCCTCAAGCCCCAGGGACATGGCCTGCAGCGGCCAGTGTTCCAGTCCGAACGGCATCAGGCAGACGCTGGCCACCGCAGCGGGCATTACCAGGAATGTAACGACGGGCATGGCCAGCAGGTTGGCGGGTAGCGCCCAGGCCGCAAACCGGTTGAAATGAAACGCGGCCGGCAGAGTCGTGAAGGCACTGGCGATAATGGTGGTGGTGGACAATCCGAGCAACATCAGCAGGGCGTAAATCAGCACCTTCTGGTAAAGCGGTCTGGCAGCCAGCCCGGCCCGGAACCCTGTCTGCCAGCCTCCCAGAATCTCGTACCCGGCGATCAGCCCCATGACGGCCAGGAACGACATCTGAAAGCTCGGAGTCAGCACGGCCTGCGGCGCGATCAGCAAGACGATGATGGCAGCAACCGCCAGGTTGCGCATGGAAATAGCCGAGCGGCCCAGCAGCACCGCCAGAAACATCACCGACAGCATGATGAATGCCCGCTGCGTGGCAATCGCCTGGCCGGAAATCATCAGATAGAAACCGGCCGCTCCCAGGGCTGCCATGGCGGCAAACTTCTTGACCGGATAATTCAACGCCAGCATTGGCCACAAGGCCAGCAGCGCGCGCACCAGCCAGAATACACCGCCGGCAACCAGGCTCATGTGCAGGCCGGATATCGCCAGAATATGGGCAAGGCCCGACAGCTGCAGCGCTTCGCGCATGTTCCTGTCGAGACCGGATCGCTCGCCGGTGATCAGCGCGACGGCAAACCCTGCTTCACGTTGCGGAAGATGGGTGCGCATGCGATCGGCAATGCCCGCCCGCAGCTCCGCCAACCTGTCCGACCAGCGCTGCAGGTCCGGTTTGGTTCCGGGTTTTGCAAGCGGCGATGCAACCCGTCCGCCGGCACCGATTCCATCAAACCAACCGACCCGGCCATAATTCCATCCGCCAGGAATGGCGGGCGTCAGGGGCGGATAAAGCCACGCCTGAAATGTTACATAGTCCCCGCGCACAAGGGACCCGATGCGATCTGCGGACACAGACAATCGCACCTTGCCCGGCCAGTATTCAGTCTTGACCTCCTCAATCGCGTCTATCGCAACAACCATTCGCCGCCGCTTGCCGGTCACCGGTCCCACTTCGTCAATCCAGCCACTGACAGTCACCTTTCCGGTGGAGGCCGGCAGGACTTTTGTCCCCGTCGCAGCCGTCCCCGCCTGCCCCAGTACAAATCCGGCAAGTGCGAAGCCCACCAGCACCCCCACAGCTCCAGCCCGGCCCGCGCGCGCAGCCAGAAGCAGCCCGGCCGCCATCAACACCATGACCAGTCCCGCCACGACAGGCGGTTCAACCGGCAAGGAAAAGTAAGCCGTAAGCCCGCACACCAGGCTGACCGGTGCCCAGACCACGGCGCGGCCCTGTTGCAATTGAAGTTGGCTCGCCCGGCGGTTGCCCGGGCGACCCTGATCGATCACGCCTGCAGTTCGTTGAACGCTTCCGGCATCGCCGCTGTCCTCACCCTTTCGGGTGGAATGTGTCCGGCCGGCATGTGCAGCAAACCAGTCCATGTACCTAATCGCCCCGGGCCCGTTGTCAGGCCTTACAAACTCCAATTCGCTATGCTAAACGGGCAGCAACGCTGATTGAAAGCCTCAACTCATCATACGGATTATTTGGAGACTGGCCATGACCGCGCCTGTCGTGACGAGATTTGCCCCATCGCCCACCGGATACCTGCACATCGGCGGCGCCCGCACCGCCCTGTTCAACTGGTTGTTTGCCCGTGCCAACGGCGGCACGATGCTGCTGCGCATCGAAGACACCGACCGGGAACGCTCAACCGAAGATGCCATCCAGGCTATCAAGGATGGCCTGACATGGCTGGGTCTCGACTGGGACGGCGATGCGGTTTCACAATACTCGCGCGTTGACCGCCACCGCGAGGTGGTGCAGCAACTGCTGGATGCCGGTCACGCCTATCATTGCTACTGTTCGCCGGAAGAACTGACCGCCATGCGCGAACTGGCCAATTCGGAAGGCCGCCCGCCGCGCTATGACGGCCGCTGGCGCGACCGGCCCGCCAGCGATGCACCTGACGGCGTCAAGCCGGTGGTTCGCTTCAAGTCTCCGCAGGATGGTGAAACCATCATAGCCGACCGGGTTCAGGGCGAGGTCACCTATGCCAATGATCAGCTTGATGACCTGATCATCCTGCGCTCAGACGGCAACCCCACGTACAACCTGTCAGTTGTCGTGGATGATCACGATATGGGCGTTACCCACATTGTGCGCGGTGTCGATCATTTGACCAACGCGGCGCGCCAGAGCCAGATCTACAAGGCAATGGGTTGGGACGTACCTGTCATGGCCCACATTCCCCTGATCCACGGTGCCGACGGCGCCAAGCTCTCCAAGCGCCATGGCGCGCTTGGCGTGGAAGCTTATCGCGACATGGGGTACCTGCCGCAGGCCATGCGTAACTACCTTGCCCGCCTGGGCTGGAGCCATGGCGATGATGAGGTATTCTCAACTGAGCAGATGCTTGAATGGTTTACGCTGGACGGGATCGGCAAGTCGGCGGCCCGGTTTGATTTCGCCAAGCTGGAAAACCTGAACGGCCTCTATATGCGCGACACGGCGGACAGCGAACTGCTGGACGCCCTGGTGCAGGTATTGCCGCATGTGGAAGACGGATCAGAGATGCTGGCGGCACTGGATGAGCACGGCAACAGGGAAAAACTGCTCGCAGCCATGCCGGGGCTGAAAGAGCGGGCCAAGACCCTGATTGAGTTGCAGACCTCGTCACGGTTCCTGTTCGCCAAACGGCCGCTTGCCATGGAGGAAAAGGCAGTCGGCCTGCTGGATGATGGCGGACGCGCGGTCCTTGCAGGGCTGCTGCCTGTGCTCGAGGCGCAAGCCGAGTGGCGGGTGGAACCGCTGGAACAGGCAGTGCGCGATTTCGCCACCGAACAGGAGCTGAAACTGGGCAAGGTCGCCCAGCCCTTGCGGGCCGCATTGACCGGCAGCACACAGTCTCCGCCGATATTCGACGTGCTGGCTGTACTGGGCCGCGAGGAAGCACTGGGCCGCCTCAAGGACCTGTGAATCCACTCACTTTGCCTGTGCAATCTACCCGGTGACTTGAAAATTGCTGCAATGCAAGGTAAACAAATTGCGCATTGCATTCTGACGCTGCAAATTGCAGATTGCAGCATGACACGCCAGTGTTAAACGCAGACAAGGTGACTGGGCGGGAACTGTGAAGCAGACAACCTGAGGGTAAACTGTCACAATCTACCGCTAGAGCGATTTGTGTTCCTTCAACACATTTCTGTTGCTCATGACACCCTACAAGCGATCAAAGTATTTCCAGACAGGTGATTCCACCTGACCGGGATCTGATCTGGCGGCTGATACCCCGATCGGGAGCTTCGGCAGCCTTGAATTCATCCGCTTGCGAGAGGAAATAAAAAATGACGGAAACAAACCGCACCGCCAAACTCAGCCTGGATGGCAAAGATTATGAACTGGCCGTTCACAAGGGCAGCATCGGGCCAGAGGTTATTGATGTGTCCAAACTCTACAGCAGCACCGGCGCATTTACCCTGGACCCCGGCTTCACCTCCACAGCGAGCTGCGAATCAACCATCACCTATATCGACGGTGACGCAGGTATGTTGCTGTACCGCGGCTATCCTATCGACGAATTGGCCGAACACGGCGATTTCATCGAAACCTGCTACCTGCTGTTGTACGGCAACCTGCCGAATGCCGCCCAGCGCAAGGAATTTGAGACCGCAATTACCTATCACACCATGATCCACGAGCAGATGAACCGGTTCTTTGCCGGCTTCCGCCGTGACGCCCATCCAATGGCCGTGATGGTCGGCGTGGTCGGTGCTCTGTCCGCTTTCTATCACGACTCAACCGACATTGCCGATCCGGCCCAGCGCGAAATAGCCGCGCGCCGGATGATTGCCAAAATCCCGACCATTGCCGCAATGGCGTTCAAGTATCACATTGGCCAGCCGTTCGTTTACCCACGCAATGACCTGGATTTTGCCTCCAACTTCCTGCGTATGTGCTTTGCTGTGCCGTGTGAAGACTACAAGGTGAACCCGGTTCTGGCCCGCGCCATGGACCGCATTTTTATTCTTCATGCCGATCATGAACAGAATGCATCAACCTCGACCGTGCGCCTGGCAGGCTCATCTGGTGCCAATCCGTTTGCCTGTGTCGCAGCCGGCATTGCCTGCCTGTGGGGCCCGGCTCATGGCGGTGCCAACGAAGCTGCTCTTGAGATGTTGAACGAGATCGGCACGGTCGACCGTATTCCGGAATTCATCGATCGCGCCAAGGACAGGAACGATCCGTTCCGTCTGATGGGCTTCGGTCACCGGGTCTACAAGAACTACGACCCGCGCGCCAAGATCATGCAGAAGACCGCGCATGAAGTTCTCGACGAGCTTGGCATTACCGATGATCCGCTGCTTGATGTTGCCCGAGAGCTGGAAAAGATAGCGCTCGAAGACCCTTACTTCATCGAGAAGAAGCTGTACCCGAATATCGACTTCTATTCCGGCATCACCCTGCGCGCGCTCGGATTCCCGACCTCGATGTTCACTGTACTGTTCTCGGTCGCCCGCACGGTGGGCTGGATTGCCCAGTGGAAGGAAATGATCGAGGATCCAACCCAACGCATCGGGCGCCCGCGCCAGCTCTACACTGGCCCGACCGAACGCGGCTACGTTCCGGTCACGGAGCGCAAGGACGACTGAAGAGTATTTGGCAATTAGTGCTGGTCAGCTGTCGCTGGCCAGCATGGCCCCGATGTCGGCCTGGGCCACCTTGACGCCATCCACTTTCGCTTCACACGAGAATTTGTAGACAGGCCCGCGCTTCTGGGTTTGCTCAACGTGGAAATGCACCACATCACCGGGCCCGACGGGCTTGCGGAACTTGGCGTTATCGATGGTCATGAAGAACACCAGCTGGCCAGCCGCTTCAACCCCCATATGATCCAGCGCCAGCGCACCAGCGGTCTGGGCCATGGCCTCGATCAGCAACACGCCCGGCATCACCGGCCGGGCCGGAAAATGCCCCTGGAAAAACGGTTCATTGATGGTGACGTTCTTGATGCCGATACACGACTGATCGCCATCCATGTCGACGATCCTGTCGACCAGCAGAAACGGATAGCGATGCGGCAAAAGCTGCATGATGCGCGCGATATCTGCGCTCCTGAGTGTCTTTGTGTCTGACATGGTTTGCCCCGGCAAGTTGACAATAACAAAGGCGGCACCGTACAGCGCCGCCTTTTCAGTATTAGGTACAACAGCTTGCGGGTACAAGCTGAATCAATCCCCCAGAAACCCTAGAAGCGTGTGCCAACCGAGAAACGCACAAGCTCGGTTTCGTCGAAGCTTTCCTTCAGGATCGGATACGCCACATCAAGGCGCAACGGACCGAACGGTGATTTCCAGATCACGCCGGCACCGACGGCGGCACGGAACGCGATGCTTTTGCCAACGACATCACAATCGGCAATTGCGGCAACGTTGCTTGGAGGCCCGCTATTAGCCAGACAACCATTTCCGTCACCTTGCGTTCCGCTACTTTCAGGTGCACCGAATGCTGTACCGAAGTCGGAGAACACGGATCCTTCAAGACCAAATGATTCCGGCAGGCCAAGCGGGAAGGTCACTTCCAGCGTGCCGATGGCATAGGTCGTACCCCCGAGCGAATCGAATTCACCATCAAACTCGTTGCGCTGACGTGGTCCGATACCTGACCGGGCAAAACCGCGCAGTGTGTCGCCACCCTTGAAGAACCGGTCAAGGATCGGCACATCGTCACCGCCCGGGAACGGTTCGATGTGACCGGCATTGCCTTCAACTTTCAGCACAACCCCGTCAAACAGCAGCGGCATGAAATAGTGGGCTGACGCATCGACGCGTGCCCATTCCACATCGCCGCCAAGGCCGGCAACCTCGACATTGACCTTGGCCCGGACACCGGACGTCGGCTGGCTTGGATGGTCAAGATCCGAATACACATAGGTCAGACCGACCTTGGAAATGATATCCGTGCCTTCGGAATCGCGGATTGCCCGCGACGCATCCTCAACTCTTCCAACATCAATGTCGCGATAGGTCAGGGAGTACTTGCCGAAAATCGAGTTGTAATCGTCCAGCCGCGTGCCAAGCCGCAGGGCGCCACCGACCTGTTGGGTTGTAAACGACGACTCGTCCTCAATATCGGTACGGCTGCCGAACACATCGACACCGGCCGAGATATCGCGATCTAGGAAATACGGATCGGTGTAACTTGCGTTGACCGATTGCCGCTTGAAACTGAGTGAGGTGGAAACACTCGCCCGGTTACCGGTACCCAGCAGGTTCCGCTCGGATACCGAAATCGAGCCGATGGCCTGTTCCGTGGTGGAATAACCGGCTGAGAAGTTGATCGTACCAGTGGATTTCTCGACGACATCAATCACCACGACAGCAAGGTCAGGCGCACTGCCTTCTTCCTGGCGGATGTCAATCTTCTCGAAAAAGTCCAGGCCTGTCAGGCGGCGCCGCGCGCGGTCGATGAGGATGCGGTTGTATGCATCGCCTTCGACGATGTTCAGCTCACGCCGGATCACCTCATCGAGGGTGCGGACATTGCCCACAATGTCGATCCGCTCAACGTAAACCCGCGGGCCTTCATCGAGGTTGTAAGTGATGCTGAGCTGGCGGCTGACCGCATCCCGCTCAATCTTCGGCCGGGCACGTGCAAACGCAAAGCCGGACTTGCCGGCTTCCAGCGTCATCTTCTCCACAGACTTGTCGACCTTGCTGGCATCGTACACGTCGCCAACCGTCTCCTGCACTGCGCCTTGCAGCGCCTGCGGATCAATTGAGGTGTTGCCGGTGTTCACAGCCACATTGCTGATCGTGTACTGGGGACCTTCGTTGATCACGAATGAGACCGCAAAGTTGGTTCCGTCCTGAAGCAGTTGCGCATCAGCGGAAAGTATTTCCACATCGGCAAAACCATTCTTCAGATAATGACGGCGCAGCAACTCCTTGTCGAAGTTCAGCCGGTCCGGGTCATATGTGTCCGTGGTCGAGAAAAACTTCCACCACGCAGACTCTGACGTCGTGATAACCGAACTCAACTGGCTGTCGGAAAAAGCCTGGTTGCCCTGGAACTGAATGCTCTCGATACCGGTTTCGGCACCTTCATTGACGACATAAACCAGGTTCACCCGGTTCTGGCCGAGCCGGTCGAGGCGTGGCGATACGGTTGCGTTGAAATAACCGGAGCGGCGATACAGGGTCTGGATGCGCTGCACATCCTGCTGGGCACGAGCACGGGTATAGATCGTGCGTTCCTTCAGCCTGATTTCAGTTTTGAGCTTCTTGTCATCCAGTTCGTCGTTGCCCTGGATCTTGACCTCGTTGACGAGCGGATTTTCGTCGACCTGCACCACAACCGCAGAACCGCGACGGAACATCCGCACATCCGAGAAAAATCCGGTCTGGAACAATGCTTTTACAGACGCATCAATCTGGGCGTCGGTAACCTGCTCACCCGCATTGAACTGCATGTAGGCCCGGACTGTATCGGGCTCAACACGTGCATTGCCTTCGACAATAATGCCGGTGATGGCTTGCGCAAAGGCCACCTGCGGCGCTGCCAACTGCACAGCGGCCGGCAACACAACTCCCATTGCCAACATCAGTTTGGCTGTTTTTACTAACGAATTGCCCATGAACGAGCTATCTACCCCAAAAAAAATTGCGTCTGACCCTATACCCACTCGTCACCAGAAGCATACCGATGTTTAACGCTGATTTGCAACGTTTTAGATGCCTTGAGCACCTGTTTTTTTCATGGCTTTAAGGCGAAATTCAGATAAATTTCAGGCCACTGGCTTCACAATCAGGTCAAGTCATTCCATGTCGCGAAGACCATTAGCGCAATAACAAGCGCGAATCCCACCTTATATCCAAATTCCTGCGCCTGTGCGCCCAACGGCTTTCCCCTTACCGCTTCGAAAAAATAGTACATAAGATGCCCGCCATCCAGCATCGGAATGGGAAAAAGGTTAATCAAACCTATAGAGACCGACAGCACAGCCGCCAGGTGAATCAGTGCTAATATGCTTATTGAGGCCGCTTCGCCCGCTATCTGGGCTATTTTAATGGGTCCCGACAGCTGATCTGCCGCTTCATGGCCGACTATCACGCCCTTCAAATATCCCAAAGATCGGGTGATAATGAACCAGGTTTCATCCGCAGCCCTTGCCACGGACGCACCGAATCCCAGTTTTTCGACGCGTACCACCTGGTTCGAACCGCGCGAGACACCCAAAAGGCCGATGCGCATCTTGTTGCCCGACGGATCGTCGATCTCGGTGGATTTGGGTGTGGCGCGAAGTTCGATTGATTCTCCGGCACGGTCGACTTTGAACACCAAAAGCGTGCCTGCGGAAACCGAAACGATCCGCTGAACGTCTGTAAACGATTCGATCTTGCGGCCGTCAATCTCGGTAATCAGGTCGCCTGTCTGGAACCCGGCCTCAGACGCCGCCGAATTTTCCACCACAGAGGCAACTTTCGGCTGGGTAATCGGAATGCCTGCCAACATGAACATCAACGCGAAAATCACGATGGCCAGTATAAAGTTGGCCACAGGTCCTGCCACCACGATCAATGCCCGGCGCCACAGAGTAGCCGCATGGAAATCGCCCGGTTTGGATGCGGCCATTGCTTCTTTCGACGGCATGGACGCCGCATTGGCATCACCGGCAAATTTAACGTAGCCCCCCAATGGCAGCCAGCCGATTTTCCAGTGAGTGCCGTAGCGGTCCATAAACCCGCCGATGGACCGGCCAAAACCGATAGAGAAAGTTTCGACTCTCACACCACACAGTCGCGCCGTTTTGAAGTGCCCGTACTCGTGCACGAAAACGATAACCGACAGGACCCCGATGAAAGCGACGACTGCCAAGACGACTTCAAACACCGAACCAGTCAAAAAAGCACCGAAATCCATCAATCAATCTCCGTTAATCCGGCGCGTCCGCGCTCATCGTGTTTCTGTAGCAGTGCTGTTGGGCAATGCAGGCTGTGACCCACTCAAAACCGTGTTCTAAAACCTGTGTCCCGCATGTCTTCGTCCGCTGAACTTTTTGCACCTATGCCAAATTGGCTCAATGCAAGCTTAAGTGTGCAAGCGGCTTGCCAGTTCTCCCGCCTTGGTGCGCGCATATGAATCCGCTTGCCATACGTCGTCAAGTGAAGACATTGAAACAATCATGTTTTCGCGCTCGGCCTGGTCGATTGTATCGGCTACGAGCCGAGTTATATCAAGAAAACGCAGCTTTTCCTGCAAAAATGCCGCAACCGCGATTTCATTTGCGGCATTCAGGATGGTGGTCGCATTGCCCCCCCTGGCCAGTGCCGAGCGGGCCAGGTCAATCGCGGGAAACCGGTCATTATCCACCGGCTCGAATGTCAGGCTGCCGATCTGTGCCAGATCGAGCCGGTCGACGGGTGCCGAAATACGCGCAGGATGAGCCATTGCATAGGCGATCGGCGTGCGCATGTCCGGCATGCCCAACTGCGCAATAACCGAACCGTCCACGTAAGACACATAGGAGTGAATGATCGACTGTGGATGCACGACCACATCGATTTTTTCAAGGGCAACCGGAAAAAGGTGATACGCTTCAATGAATTCCAGTCCCTTGTTCATCAAGGTAGAGCTGTCGATTGTTATTTTCTGACCCATCGACCAGTTGGGATGTTTCAACGCTGATTGCAGCGTTGCTGTCTCCAACTGTTTCATGGACCAGGTGCGAAACGGGCCACCCGACGCGGTCAGTGTCAACCGGTCAACACCATCGGTGTTGTGTTCTTCAAAACACTGGAACAAGGCGGAATGTTCGCTGTCCACCGGAATAACCGTGGCGTCATGTTGCGCTGCAGCCCTGGTAAACACTTCAGCACCTGAAACAAGGCATTCCTTGTTGGCCAGGGCAATCGTGGTGCCCTGCTCCACCGCAGCCAGGGTCGGTTTCAGTCCGCTCGCTCCCACAATTGCGCCCATCACCATATCGACAGGGCGCGCCGCAGCTTCAATTACGGCACTCTCGCCTGCTGCAACTTCTATTCCGGAACCGGCCAATGCATCTTTCAGGTCACCCAGCAAGGAATCATCCGCCGTTACCGCCAACTTCGCATTGAACTCGCGCGCATCCGCCGCCAGTTGCGCGACATTGCGGTTGCCCACCAGTGCATCAATAGTGAAGGTGTCCCGGTGGTGGCGCACGATGTCAGTTGTTGACTGGCCCACGGACCCGGTGGAGCCAAGAATACTGAGGGACCTGGTGCCCGATGAATTACTCATGCGTTGAAACTCTCACCCCGGTTCAATGTAAGAAAGTTGTCAATATCGGGACTGCTTACCAGACCACAAGCCCGCTGGCCACGGCTTCCTGCCCTCCGCGGGCATATCCAAATGCCGCAGCCGCAACAGCGGCGAATATCAATCCGTCAACTCTGTCCAGAACCCCGCCGTGACCTGGAATGATCCGGCCGGAATCCTTGACCCCAAACCGGCGCTTGGCTGCAGATTCAAAAAGGTCCCCGAGTTGTTCCAGAACTGCAAGCACGGCACCGGCCACCAGCAATGGCCATAACGTCGGCAGAGCCGAATACCATCCCATAAAGGCACTCGCGACCACACCACCGGTAACGGCACCAAGCAGTCCTGCCCAGGTCTTGTTGGGTGAAATTGTCGGTGCCAGCTTTGGCCCGCCAATCAACCTGCCAAATACGTAAGCCAGCGTATCGGCACTCCAGACTACCGCAAACAGCCACAACACCGCAAACAGGCCGTACTCCGGAGATTGCCGGATCAGAATCAGGGCCAGGCCGGGCAAGGCGATATAGGGAACTCCCCACCAGGCCCAGCGTGACCCGGATTTACTTCGCAAGACTTCACTTGCCAGACTCATCGCCCAGCACGCCGCTATGACCTGGAGAGCAGTTGTGGTGTCGGAGCGTGACACCACCAAAACGGCACCAATTGCCGCCAGCGCATGCAGTGCAAACTGAAACTGTGACCCGCGATGCACAATCCGGCACCATTCAGCAGCCATGATTGCCGCTATCATCGCAATACCCAGCTCGAACCATACACTTCCCGCCCAGACATCAAGCAATGCGATTGGAATCAGCACCAGGGCCGCTGCAACCCGCACGGCGAGTTCACGTGTTATGAAACGCCCGGCGGGTTTGTTCGCGGATGACATCATCTGTTCAGTTGCTTGGGGCCTGCCCCCGAACGGCCACGGCCGAAATTCGCAAGCCGGTTAATGTCAAGCCAGCGCGGCGGCATTGACACATCCGCCGTAACGACGTTGGCGGTGGGAAAATTCGGCAATGGCGCGTTTGTAGATTTCAGCATCAAAGTCAGGCCAGTGCTCATCAACAAACACCAGTTCGGTATAAGCCATTTGCCACAGCAGGTAATTTGAGATGCGCTTTTCGCCGCTGGTGCGGATTAACATGTCAGGTTCGGGCACGTCAGGAACGTACATGTGCGCTGCAAAACACGCTTCATCGATCTCTTCCGTCGACATCTCGCCACGGGCGACTTTCTCCGCGATCGCCCGCGCGGTCCGCGCGATCTCCGTGCGTCCGCCATAGTTGAATGCAACCACGAGGTTGAGCCGGTTGTTCAACGCCGTGATCTTCTCGCATTCCTCGATCATCTCGACGATGTCGTCATCCAGCCGGTCGCGTTCCCCAATCACCCGGATACGCACACCTGCCGAATGCAGTTCCGCGACATCCTGCCGGATGAACCGTCTAAGCAGGGAGAACAAATAAGTGATTTCAGCTTTGGGCCGGCGCCAGTTCTCGGATGAAAACGAGAAAACCGTCAGATACTCGGTGCCTTGTTCTATTGCTGCTCGCACCAGCCGCCTGACGGCATCCACACCATGGCGATGGCCTTCGGTTCGCGGCAACGACCGCTGCGTGGCCCAGCGGCCGTTTCCATCCATGATAATCGCGACATGACGCGGATCAGCAGCAACCGACGGTTCCTCACCTGCCGGGCGGGGTGCAACCACATGGTCCAGAACAGCTTTTTCCTGCATCAAAGTCTTCACTCAATCTGCCCCTGGATCAGGATGGTTTTTGTCTGGATCAACCAAAATCCATAAACCTGATCACTTCTAAAGTGTTAGACCAACTTTATCGGTTCCGCGAACCCGTGGTACTCTAATCTTTCCCGCCCCGCATGTTGCGAACAAGCGCGGCCTCCGCATGCTGACACCTTAGACCTGCATGATCTCGCCGTCTTTGTGATTCAGCAAGTCATCAACCGCCTTGATGATTTCATCCGTCAGGGACTGGACCTGATCGGACTGCTGGCGATGTTCGTCTTCAGAGATATCGCCGTCTTTTTCCATTTGCTTCAATGTGTCCATGCCGTCACGCCGGACATTGCGCACTGATACGCGGGCTTTTTCGGCATATGAATGAGCAACCTTGGTCAGATCGCGCCGGCGGTCTTCGGTAAGTTCGGGAACCGGGATGCGAATAACAGCTCCTTCCGCCATTGGATTGAGACCAAGGCCGGAATTGCGAATGGCCTTGTCCACGGCAGGTGCAAGGGTCTCGTCCCATACCTGCACCGACAACATGCGCGGTTCCGGCACGGACACGGTTCCAACCTGGTTCAACGGCATGGACGCACCGTAGGCATCAACCATCACAGGCTCCAGCAACGCCGCAGACGCCCGGCCCGTTCGCAACCCGGAAAACTCCGTCTTCAGGGCATCAACAGCACCGTCCATGCGGCGGCGCAGGTCTTGTAAATCAATCGTGGTGCTCATTGTTCAATCTCTTTGCAATCGAATTGGCATGCCCTGGTGGGTCGGCATGGCAGGACGCTCGTTTCAAACAGTCACCTCGGTGAAGGTGCCGTTACCATTCAACACCTTGTTGAACTCTCCACTCTGGCGAATGGAGAACACGAATACCGGAATTGCGTTGTCGCGCGCAAGGGCTATGGCAGCACCATCCATAACACGCAGGTTGCGGGCGAGCATCTCATCATAGGTCAGTGTTTCAAAACGCTCGGCATTCCGGTCGGCTTTTGGATCGGCGGAATAGATCCCATCAACGCTTGTGCCCTTGAAAAATGCATCGCATTTCAGCTCGGCCGCACGCAGGGCCGCAGCCGTGTCAGTAGTAAAGAACGGGTTGCCGGTACCAGCCGCGCACAACACCACCTTACCCTTGTTGAGATGCGACAGTGCCCTTGCCCTGGTAAAGGATTCGCACACTGTCGGCATGTGGATCGCCGACATTGCACGCGCATCAATGCCTTTCGAAATCAGCACGTCCTGCATTGCCAGGGCATTCATCACAGTTGCCAGCATGCCCATCTGGTCCGCATTGGCACGATCCATCCCCGACGCCGCACCGGCAACACCGCGGAATATATTACCGCCGCCAATAACCAGCGCCACCTGCACACCACCCTTGACGGCCTGTACAACTTCGTCGGCGACGCGCCCTGCCATGTCGAGGTCGATGCCGAATTCCTTGCTGCCCATGAGCGCCTCGCCCGACACCTTTAGCAGGACTCTGGAAAAAGAAGGGGCGGTTCCCATGCTGCAACTTCCTCAAAAAGAAACGGAGCCTGCCTGCGCAAGCCCCGTCTGTTGTCGTTCAAATTGCCGATTCGCGCCAGACCGACGTCACTTCACCCGAACTCCAATAAGGTGTTCTAACGCATTAGAAAAGATCAGGTTTATGACTTTTAGGTGATTCAACCAAAAGTCATCGTGATCCATCAATGCTTCAGGCGCCGCCAGCGGCCTTGGCAACTTCTGCAGCAAAGTCATCGGCTTCTTTTTCGATGCCTTCACCAAGTTGCAGACGCACAAATCCGGTGATCTTCATATCTCCGCCTGCTTCCTTGCCCGCTTCTTCAGCGGCCTTGGCGACAGACAGGTCGGGATTGATCACGAACGCCTGGCTCAACAGTACCGATTCTTCATAAAACTTGCGGATACGGCCTTCGACCATTTTTTCGATGATATTGTCCGGCTTGCCGCTCTCACGGGCCTGCTCGGTGAACACAGCGCGTTCACGCTCGACAATGTCTGAACTGATTTCTTCAGGCGTCAGAGCAAGCGGCGCGGCAGCCGCCACGTGCATAGCCACCTGCTTGCCGAAGGATTCTGCAGCGGCTTTGTCAGCACCGGTTTCAACTGCAACCAGCACACCGATCTTGCCAACACCCGGGGCTACCTGGTTGTGGACGTAAGACGCCACGATACCGTTGGAGACACTCACGGAAGCCGCGCGGCGCAGGGACATGTTTTCGCCGATCGTGCCGACCAGCTCGGTGATCTTGTCTGCGACGCTCTTGCCCGCACCGGGAAACTCGGCGCTGTTCAGCTTGTCAACATCGCCACCAGCAGCAGGCGCCAGGGATGACACGGTCGTCACCAGACCCTGAAACTCTGGGTTACGGGCAACAAAATCGGTTTCGGAGTTCACTTCTACCGCAGCACCAACAGTGCCATCGACACTGACACCGACAAGTCCTTCAGCAGCAACACGGGACGCCTTCTTGGCAGCCTTGGACAGGCCTTTGGCCCGCAGCCAGTCAATCGCTGCTTCCATGTCGCCGTCAGCTTCGGTCAGCGCATTCTTGCAGTCCATCATACCTGCGCCGGTAGCGTCGCGCAGTTCTTTCACCATCGCAGCAGTAATCTGTGCCATGACAATACCTTTCAATAAGTCGTTACAGCTTCATTTGAAGCCAATACCAGCGATTGTGACGTCCGCATCACAAGATGCCGACGTCCTCTAATCACACTCAGCCCGCGAGCAGGCCCTTGGCCTGACCGATCCAGTCTTCACGATCGATACGGCCCTTGAAGTTGAGCTTCTCGTCAATGTCCGCCACCTGTTCAGGTGTCAGAGCGGCAATCTGTGACAAGGTTGTGAACCCGAGCTCTTCCAGCTTGCCGCTGAGAACAGGACCCACACCGGAAATCCGGGACAGATCATCAGCCTCGCCCGCAGCGGGCGCGGTTTCAGCAGGCACCGCTTCAGCGGCGGGTGCGGCCTCAGCAACAGGTGCAGCTTCGGCCGGGGCTGCTTCAGCAGGGGCTGCTTCAGCGGCGGGTGCCGGCTCGGCAATGGCCATTTCAGCAGCAGGCTCTTCGGCCGCGCCGAGGTCGACACCGGCACCGGCAGCACTTTCAGAAATACCGTCAATGGCAGCGCGGGCAACCAGATCGCAATACAGCGCGATGGCACGGCCAGCGTCGTCATTGCCCGGAATCGGAAAATCAATACCGGCAGGATCACTGTTGGAATCGAGGACCGCGATCACCGGAATACCAAGACGGTTGGCTTCCTTGATGGCGATGGATTCCTTGTTGGTGTCGATGACGAACAGGATATTGGGAACACCGCCCATGTCCTTGATACCGCCCAGGGCCAGTTCCAGCTTGTCCCGCTCACGGGTCAGCGTCAGCTGCTCGCGCTTGGTAAAGCCTTGCGCACCGCCATCAAACAGTTCTTCCAGTTCACGCAGCCGCTTGATCGAATTGGAAATGGTTTTCCAGTTGGTCATGGTGCCGCCGAGCCAGCGGGAATTGATGAAGTACTGCGCAGAACGCCGGGCCGCATCAGCAATCTGTTCCTGCGCCTGGCGCTTGGTGCCGACGAACAACAGCCGTCCTCCGCCTGCAACCGTGTCGCGCACGGCCAGCAGGGCCTGGTGCAACAGCGGCACTGTTTGCGACAGGTCCATAACGTGAATGCCGTTACGTGCGCCGTAAATATATGAACCCATCTTGGGGTTCCAGCGGTGTGTTTGGTGTCCAAAGTGGACGCCAGCTTCAAGCAGCTGGCGCATAGAATAATCAGGCAAAGCCATGTGCCATGTTCCTTTTCCGGTTGTTCCTCCGTGACAGAAAGTGACCGCTTGACCGGCACCGGATGGTACTGCCTCTATGTGGCGGGAACCCCGCGTGAGACAGACCGCTCTGACACGTGTGAATTATTCGCTGAAAGACCATCTCCCGGCGAACGGGCGGCTTATAGGGCGCATTCGGCTGTGATGCAAGCCCTTGCGTGCACTGAACGCCACTCTATGGTGGCGCGCATGACAAAGCTCATCGCGCTCTTCATGGCCATGCTGGCCCTGATCCAGTTTATCAAGCCGCTCGGCCTGCCCGGCCTCAAGCGCCGCCAGGACGCATGGAAACTGGCAGTGGCCGGCGTTGGCCTGATGTTTCTGTTCATCCTGCTGACCGCAGGCTTCAAGTAGCCGTCTGATCTTCTGGTTGATGGACGAAGCGCTGATAGATGAAGCCGATGCCGACCAGGCACAGGCCCAGTCCCAGGAATGATGCGACCCTGAGCAACCCTTCAAGGTCTGACAGGTCGACCAGGAACACCTTCAACACTACAAGCACCAGCACCGCCAGCGATGCATAACGCAATTGCGCAACCCGTGCCGCTATCCCGGCGGCCAGCAAAGCCAGCGCGAACAGCAGCCACACGGCGGAGTAGCTGTAATTTTCCGGCGTGGACATGAAGGTTGCATCCAGATCATCCGGCGCGTGGAAGAAGCGCCGTATCTCCATCGACAGCCACACCAGTACAAGTCCCAGGCTGGCCGGTGGCCATACGGTGCGCCACAGCGGCAGCGTGGAATGGTTTCTCAGCACGTATCCGATAAATGCGATCAACACACCCGGCAGCAGATAGGCAGGTGCCAGGGCGTTGGCCAGCGGCCAGTTGCCGACCATTTGCCGGTCAAACAGCGGGTTCAGGCCCAAAATCGGTCCGGCAACAAGAAGGCCACAGGCCAGTGCCGTCAGTATCCGCCCTGCCCACAAGTCGATAAAGCCACCGCGTATGGACCAGCGCCGCCAGCATGCTGCCGCGCTCACCAGCCAGCTTGTGATGTGCAGGCCGGCTTCCAGCAGACCGAGCCGCTCGCTGCCCAGCGAACCGGCAACCACGACCCGGATCAGGGCAGACACGAACATGGTCACGAGCGCAATTCGACCTGCCTCGAGAACCTTGGACAACAGGTCCCGGGTCTCATCCTTGCCAAACTGCAGCCAGGCCAGGTGGAACATGACCAGCGGCAGGCCGTATCCGTAGATCACCCAGTAACGCCCCAGCCAATGGGTGTCTGAATAGTCCAGCACATGCAGGTTAAGCCCGAGGCGCGCCAGCACAACAAGCGCAATTGCGATGGCAGGCCAGCGCAGTTGCGGCAGGCTCAGGGACCGCGAAATGTAACCGGTTGCGGCCAGAAGCGCCGCCAGCGAGGCTGACAGCCAGGCATCACGCAACACGAAACTCAGGGCCATGGCGATACTGGCACACGCCGCCATGGCATAGATGCCCAGCGCCAGGCGCGGCGGCTCATCGGCCGCGACACTGCGCAGCCGCGAGCCCAGGAAGACGAATACGGCAGCAAGACCAAGGGCTGCGACGGCCCATTTCTGGCTGGGCTCCAGCGAGCGCAAGGTTGCATAGGCCGCCACCATCAGGCCGATCGGGACCACCGAGCCGAGTGTCGCCCATACCCATGGCCGCACCGAGCGCCACAACAAGGCATGTCCCGCCAGCAGCGCAACTGCGCCGAACACCGCGCTGTATTGCAAGTAGGCGCCAGCCTCTGCGGACGGTTCCGGTCCCCAGGCAATCTGGCCGGGCACCAGCCAGCCGTCGATCCAGCCTTCGACATGCAGTCTGCCGCCCCACTCGGCAAACCCCAGCAGGACGCCGAGGCCGGCAACCAGCGCCAGGAAATCGAAGCGCTGCGCCCGCATGGCGGCACCGCACGCCGCTATCGCAAACAGGCCCAACGCAATCAGGGCGCCATTGCCGTATCCGTCGCGCATCAGCACCACCAGCAACAACAGCATGGCAACTGTTCCGGCGATCGCAGCGGCCACCTGCAGCGTGTCCTTCGGCCACATCGGTGGGTGCCACAAGGCAGGTTGATCATCTTGCGACACCGCCCCGCCTGCAAACGCAAACCCGGTGCCGATCAGCACGGAGAACAGGCCAAGGGTCAGGCCGTCGCCTGTTGCGAAAAACGCGTTTGCCCACAGGACCACCCAGCAGCTTGCCAGAGCTGTCGCCGAGACGGCCAGCCACAAGGCAGGCCGCCATCTCATGACGGCGCACACTGCCGCAAACAACAGTCCGAGATAGGCGAACAATCCAGGTGCAAACGGATCCGCACTACCGATCAGAACCGGCAGCACAAACCCGCCCAGCAAACCGACAATTGCCACCAGCGGCCCCTGCACCACCGACAATGCAAATGCAACAAGAGCAGTACCGGCCAGCCCGACGAATGTAAATGTAGGCCCGATGAACCCGTAAAGCGCATTGGCTGCATATATGCTGGCAAAAACCGTAGCCAGACCGCCTGCGGTCAGTGCCTGCGGAACATAATCCGGCTTCAGGGCCGCAAACCGTTGTTGCGACGGCTTGCGTCGGAGCCATTCACCGGCAACTGCCAGCCCAACCCCGCACACCAGCCCCAGGACGATGCGGATACCCGGGCCAAGCAGTCCGGCGTCGGACATGTACTTGACCAGGAACAGACCGGCCAGGCCGATGGCCACGGCGCCGATCCAGATAAACCATGTACCTGCGAGGTTTTCTTCCAGGCTGGATCGCGCGGCTTTCGCCACCGGCTCAGCAGTGGTCTGCTCGCTTTCATTCGTGTTGCCGGCAGCCATTGTGGTGGCGGCGGCAAAGTCCTCTTCCGGCGCTGCAACCGTCTCCGGTTCTTCCACGGGCACAGTGTCAGCCACGACAGTGGACGTATCCTGCACGGTCGGCTGAACCCCCGTCGTGCGCAACAGGTTGACTTCATTGCGCAGTTTGAACAACTCGCGCGATACTCTTTCGGCCTTGTTCATGGCAACAACGGCCAGGATGATCGGTATGGCGAAGATGCCAATTACCACAAATGCAATCCAGATCAGCTCATCCATGCTTCAGGCGCTCCAGATCCAAGTTTCAGCGGTCACAAATCCCGTACTTCCACAACACCCGGAACGGCTTTTATCGCCGCCTTGATTTTCGGGTTCACGGTAAACTTTTCCCCCAGCCGGAAGCGGACTTCCAGTTCATCCGGCAATTTCAGGTTCAGAACCACCGACGAGTTGCCGCCATTGGTCAATCTTGACTGAACCAGCGTCAGTGGCTTGGTGTCGTCCAGGAAAATTTCCAGCCCCTGTTCAACCCGGTCGGCTCTTTCATCCAAGAGGTCAACGCCCTGCAGCCGCAGTTTGACATCTTCGCCTTCAACATCCGCCTCGACGCGGACCATCAGGGGCTTGCCGGCTTCCAGCAGGTCACGGCAGGCATTCAGGGTTTCAGAGAAACAAACACATTCATACTGGCCGGTAGGATCGGAAAACCCGATGAACGCGAACTTGTTGCCGGACTTCGCCCGGCGCTCCTGCTTGTAGGTCACAGTGCCGGTAAGACGCGCGGCAGAGGCACCACGCAATGCCTTGACGCGAAAACCTTCCCAGCTGTCAGCGCCAAGCTTTGGCAGGATCGAAAGATACTCATCCAGCGGATGGCCCGACAGGTAGAACCCGACCGCCTCGAATTCCTCTGCCAGCTGATCCATCGGCAACCATGGTTCAACCGCCTGCAACGGCAGTTCTTCAGCGCCGTGATCGCCGCCACCGCCAAAGAAGTCGTTCTGCCCGATCTCGGCTTCGGTCGAAGTGCGGTTTGCCATTGCGAGGATTGCTTCCACACCCCTGACCACCTGCGCCCGATTGGGGTTCAACTCGTCAAATCCACCGGACCTGGAAATCGATTCCAGTGCCCGCTTGTTCATCATGCGTGGATCGATGCGCCGGGCAAAATCACCGAGAGACTTGAACGGACCGCCCTCTTCCCGCACAGCAATAATATGCTCAACCGCCTGCTCGCCGACATTTTTCAGTGCTGCCAGTGAATACTGGATGGCGCCGTCCTCAACCGTGAAGTCGATGCCTGACTTGTTGATGCTCGGCGGGTTGATGACCACTTTCATGCGGTCAGCCTCGCGCTTGAATACCAAAAGCTTGTCCGTGTTGCCGCTGTCCAGTGACATCGAGGCGGCCAGGAATTCAACCGGATGATTGGCTTTCAGCCACGCCGTCTGATAGGCGACCACACCGTAGGCGGCAGAGTGCGCCTTGTTGAAACCGTAGCCGGCAAATTTGTTCACCAGTTCGAAAATCTGTTCCGCCTGGCCCTGATCAACGCCGTTTTCAACAGAGCCGGAGACAAAACGCGCCTTTTGCGCATCCATCTCGGCCTGGATTTTCTTGCCCATGGCGCGGCGCAACAGGTCAGCCTCGCCCAGCGAGTACCCGGCCAGAACCTGGGCAATCTGCAGCACCTGTTCCTGGTAGATGATGATACCGTAGGTGTCCTCGACCACATGGGTCAGTTTTTCGTGAAGAAATTCAGGCGCTTCCTCGCCTTTCTTCGAGGCGACATATTTGGGAATGTTCTCCATCGGACCTGGGCGATACAACGCCACCAGAGCGATGATGTCCTCGATATTGCCCGGTTCCGCCTTGCGGATCAGGTCACGCATGCCGGAACTTTCAAGCTGGAACACACCAACCGTCTCAGCCCGCTTCAGCATATCGTAGGTCGCGGTGTCGTCCAGCGGCAAGGCCGCGAAGTCCATTTCAATCCCGCGCTGGGCCAACAGCTTGACGCCCTTTTCAAGCACGGTCAGTGTCTTCAGCCCCAGAAAGTCAAACTTCACCAGGCCTGCCTTTTCCACCAGCTTCATATTGAACTGCGTCACCGGCATGGGCGAGCGGGGATCGCGGTAAAGCGGCACCAGTTCCTCAAGCGGGCGATCGCCGATCACGACACCGGCGGCGTGGGTTGATGCGTGGCGATACAATCCTTCCAGCTTGAGCGCGATCTCCAGCATGGTCGCCGTGGTCTCATCCTGACGGCGCTCTTCCTCCAGGCGCGGTTCGACGTCAATCGCTTCCTGCAGGGTTACCGGATTGGCTGGATTGTTGGGAATGAGCTTGCACAGCCGGTCCACCTGGCCATAGGGCATTTGCAGGACACGGCCCACATCGCGGCACACGGCGCGCGCCTGCAGCTTTCCGAACGTGATGATCTGGGCAACCTGGCCCTCGCCATACTTGTTCTGCACATAAGCGATCACCTCGTCGCGACGATCCTGGCAAAAATCGATATCGAAATCCGGCATCGACACACGCTCCGGATTCAGGAACCGCTCAAACACCAGGTTGAAGCGCAACGGATCAAGGTCGGTAATGGTCAAGGCCCACGCAACCACCGAACCCGCGCCGGAACCGCGGCCCGGCCCTACCGGAATTCCCTGCACCTTTGCCCATTTGATGAAATCGGCAACGATCAGGAAGTAACCGGGGAAGTCCATGCCGGTGATAACACCCAGCTCGTATTCCAGCCGCTTTTCGTAATCTTCCCGCGTGTATCCGTCCGCCAGTCCCAATGCGTCGAGACGGTCAGCCAGGCCGTCACGGGACTGGGCACGTAATTCCTCAGCTTCATCCCGGCTGTCTTCGCCGGACGTGAACTTGGGCAGGATCGGATCGATCGAATGCGGGTACCAGGAACAGCGCCGCGCTATCTCCAAGGTGTTTTCAATCGCCTCAGGCAGGTCGGCAAACAGCGCCACCATTTCACCTTGCGACTTGAAGTAGTGCTCAGGCGTCAGCTGGCGGCGGTTTTCGTTGGCAACCACCTCGCCTTCCGCAATACAGATCAGCGCATCGTGGGCGGCAAAATCATCGGCCTCGGCAAAGTAGGGTTCGTTGCTCGCCACCAGCGGGATTTCAAGCGCGTAAGCAAGGTCTATGAGACCAGCTTCGGCTGCACGCTCCTCGTCCATGCCATGACGTTGAAGTTCCACGTAGAGCCGGTCGCCGAACACCTGCTTCAAACGTCCGGCACGGGCCTCGGCTACGGGACGCCGGTTTTCCGCCAGCGGCTTGTTGATCAGGCCACCCGGACCGCCGGTCATGCAGATCAGCCCGTCACTGAACTCTTCGACCACTGCCAGTGGCACATGCGGCAGCTCAGTTTCCGGTGCGTCCAGATAAGCCCTGCTCGACAGTTTCAGGAGATTGCGATACCCGGCCTCATCCTTGGCCAGCAGGACCATCCGCGACAGATCAATCGCGTTCTTCGAATGAGCAGGACCTTCAGGGCCGTCCTCACAGTCAACCAGCAAAGTGCAGCCGATAATCGGCTGAATGCCTGATCCCGCCATTGCTTCGGCAAATTCCAGCGCGCCAAAAAGGTTGCCTGTATCGGTAATGGCCAGGGCCGGCATGGCTTGCTCGGCAGCAAGTTTGCCCAGGGCCTTGATCTTCAGCGCGCCTTCCGACAGGGAGTAAGCCGAATGGGTTCTGAGATGAATAAAGCTGGCAGGAGATGAATCAGTCATGATGGATGAAGTTTAGTCCGCCGCGCCGGGGAATTACACCGGTATGGCAGCTCTACCCACCGAAACCTTTCAGGAAACTGGCAAGGTTGTTCTCCAGGTCGTCGGTCAGGTAACCACCCTCCTGCACAATCAGGGTCGGCAGGCTGAGTTTCGCAATCGCACTGGCCATCCGGGCAAATCCCGGGGTTGTCACGGCGCCACCGTTTAGCGGATCCGCCTCATGCGCATCAAGGCCGAGCGCGACAACCAGCGCTCCGGGAGCCGCATCACTGATTTCACTGAGCGCCAGTTCAAGCGCACCCATCCAGACCTCATCGTCGGATTTTACCGGAACGGGAATATTGATATTGTAGCCTGTGCCAGGGCCTTTGCCGCGCTGGCTCTCATAGCCATAGTAAAACGGGTAGTATTTGCGCGGATCGGCGTGGATGGAAACGGTCAGCACATCGGCCCGGTCATAGAAGATGCCCTGGGTTCCATTGCCGTGATGCACGTCGATGTCCAGTATGGCGACCCGGTCCCATTTCTTGCGCATGAATTGTGCCGCAATTGCGGTGTTGTTCAGATAACAGAACCCGCCGGCCCGGTCGGCATAGGCGTGATGTCCCGGCGGGCGACACAGCGCATAGGCCGAATTTTCACCTTCGATAAGCAGTTCGGCGGCCGACAGCGCAGTATCGGCCGATGCGCGAATCGACGTCCAGGTCTGTTCGGTTATCGGACAGGAGAAATCCTGCTGATGCCAGCCCGCCTGTCCCAGGATATCGCTTGGATAGCGTGCCGGTTTTTCAACCGGGCGGATGCTGGCCATGACTTCTTCAAATGCCTTGCCCTTGGGGCGGTTCCAGCGGCGGTAGGCATTGGCCAGAAACTTCAGGTAACGGCCGGTGTGCACCGACAGGATATGCGCATCACCGTGCGCACGGGCTGCGTGCATGCTGCAACCGGCAGCGCGGACCCCTTTGAGCAGGCGTTTGGCCCGTTCAGGCTGTTCGGGAAAATCGACAATATGCCCGCGCTGCAGATATCGTGTTGGAAAATGCGCAAGCTGATTGTGATGAAAAACTGCCTTCATCGGGTAATCTCCGCTAACTGCCCCCCCTGCAATTGAACAACCCGGTGCATCTGGTGCGCCAGTTCAATGTTGTGGGTTGCAATGAGTGCCGCCAGGCCCTCCTCCTGTATCAGGGAGAGAAACTCCGCATGCACCCGCCCTGCTGTCTCCGGATCGAGGTTACCTGTCGGCTCGTCGGCAAGCAATAGCAGCGGCTGGTTGGCGAGCGCACGTGCAATTGCAACACGTTGTTGCTCGCCGCCGGACAGCTCGGCCGGCCTGTGCGTTACCCGGCTGCTCAGACCGAGCTTGGTCAAAAGCTCCGTGGCTCGGGCATGCGCTTCCTCGCGTGATTTGCCGGCTATCAGTTGTGGCATGATCACATTTTCGATGGCGTTGAATTCGGGCAGCAGATGGTGGAACTGATAGACAAACCCGATGCCCAGACGCCGCACGCGGGTTGCCGCGCCGTCTTCGAGACGGGTGCAGTTTTCGCCTGCAACATAAACATCGCCACCGGTCGGTTTCTCCAGCAGGCCTGCAATATGCAAAAGAGATGACTTGCCGGTACCGGACTCGCCGACAAGTGCCACCACCTCGCCCGGATACACATCCAGCGACAGGTCCTTGAAGATATCGATGGTGCGCGGGCCCTGTGTGTATGTCCGCGCAATGGCCTCGAGCCGCAAGGCCGGTGTTGCGCCACCTTGTGCCAGGTTATTCATAGCGAAGCGCCTCTACCGGATCGAGTTTTGCTGCACGCCGGGCCGGATAGATGGTCGCCAGGAAGGCAAGTCCCATCGCCATCAGGGCAATCATGATGGTCTCATTGACATTCATCTCCGCCGGCATGCGAGACAGGTAATAAAGCTCGGGCGGGAACAGTTGCGTTCCCGACAGCCAGGACAATCCCTGCCTGATGTTTTCTATGTTCAGGCAGATCGCGACCCCGACGAGTATTCCGGCCATGGTACCGGCAATACCGATTGCCGCCCCGGTCATGAAGAAAATCCGCTGAATGGACCCACGTGTCGCACCCATGGTGCGCAGGATCGCAATATCCTTGCCCTTGTCTTTCACCAGCATGATCAGGCCGGAAATGATGTTCAGCGCGGCCACCAGGATAATCAGCGTCAAGATCACGAACATCACATTGCGTTCCACCTGCAGCGCATTGAAGAACGTCTTGTTGGAGGTCTTCCAGGTCACGAACTGCAGGTCCTCGCCGGCGCTTTTCTTCATGGCGGGTATCAGCTCATCGATCTTGTCAGGATCTTCCACCATAACCTCGATGGCGCTTGCGCCATCTTCCTGGGCGAAAAAGTCCTGCGCCTCGCTCATCGGCATGTAGATGACGGAGCCATCGTACTCCGACATGCCGATTTCAAACGTAGCGACAATCGGGAACGACCTGATGCGCGGCGCCGAGCCGAAAATCGTGGTCGGTCCCTCAGGCGACACCAGGGTGATCTGGTCACCGACCGTCAGGCCATGCTTCCAGGCCAGCCGATAGCCGACTGCAACACCATTGCGTCCATCAAACTTGTCCAGCGACCCGCGCAGCTTGTCGTTCACGACACTGGACAGCTTGACCAGGTTTTCCAGTTCCAGACCGCGCACCAGGACCCCGGTCGATGTGCGCCTGGACGATGCCATGGCCTGGCCTTCAACGAACGGCATGGCACGGACCACACCATCCGTATTGGCGAGAATTGCTGCTCTTGCCCTGAAATCGGGGATCGGCGCGCCGGTGGACGAATACACCATCGAATGGCCGTTGAATCCCAGCACCTTGTTCAAAAGCTCGGTGCGGAACCCGTTCATCACTGCCATGACAATGATCAGCGTTGCCACGCCCAGCAGAATTCCGAGGAACGAAAACCCGGCGATTACCGAGATGAACCCTTCCTTACGACGCGCCCGCAAATAGCGGAAAGCGATCATACGCTCATGAGCGGAGAACGGCGCGGTGTCGGTTTGAGCCATAAGTCAATCCATCTTGTTGGTTAGAAACCCGTCAATTAATTGGCAAAGCGTGTGGCAAGCGCATCAATGGAAATGTCTTCACGCTCACCAGTAGCGCGATTCTTCAATTCGGCATTGCCCTGCTTGAGGCCACGCGGACCAATGATGACCTGCCAGGGAACGCCGATCAGGTCCATGGAAGCAAATTTGCCCCCGGCGCGATTGTCCGTGTCATCATACAGGACTTCATTTCCCTGGGATTCAAACAGGTTGTAAAGCTTGTCGCACGCTGCATCGGTATCCGCGTCACCGGCCTTCAGGTTGATCAGCCCGATGCGGAACGGCGCGACAGCTTCCGGCCAGATGATACCGTTGTCATCATGGCTTGCCTCGATGATGCCGCCGACCAGGCGCGATACGCCCACGCCATATGAACCGGACTGAATTGTCACCGGTTTGCCGTCCGGTCCCTGTACCTGGCAACCAAGCGGCTCGGCATACTTGTCGCCAAAGAAGAAAATGTGGCCAACTTCGATGCCACGGCCGGTGATCCGTCTGGCTTCGGGCAATTCTTCATACGCCGCGACATCATGCATCTCATCGGTCGCCGCATATTTCGAGGTGAACTCCTGCACCACGTCGGCAACCGCATCGACATTGTCGTAATCGATGTCGAAGGCTGACCAGTCGAAATCATGAAACGCGCTGTCAAAGAACACTTCTGACTCACCAGTGTCAGCCAGGATGAGAAACTCATGGCTCATGTCGCCGCCTATCGGACCTGTTTCAGCACGCATCGGAATGGCCTTCAAACCCATGCGGGCAAATGTGCGCAGATATGACACGAACATCTTGTTGTAGGAGTGACGGCCCGCTTCCGCGGACAAATCAAATGAATAGGCGTCTTTCATAAGGAATTCACGGCCGCGCATGATGCCAAACCGCGGACGCACCTCGTCACGGAACTTCCACTGGATATGGTAGAGATTGCGCGGCACATCCTTGTAGGACTGTACGCCGGCGCGAAAAATGTCGGTGATCATCTCTTCGTTGGTGGGGCCAAACAGCATGTCCCGGTCATGCCGGTCCGTAATGCGCAGCATTTCCTTGCCATAGTCGTCATAGCGCCCGGACTTGCGCCACAGATCAGCCGACTGGATTGTCGGCATCAGAACTTCAATGGCCCCGGCCCGGTTCTGCTCTTCGCGCACAATGCGTTCGATGTTGCGCAGCACCTTGTAGCCCAGCGGCAGCCAGGAGTAGATCCCGGCGCTCTCCTGCCGGATCATGCCGGCACGCAGCATGAGGCGATGGGAAACAATCTCGGCTTCCTTGGGATCGTCACGAAGGATGGGAAGGAAATACTTGCTAAGTCTCATCTGAATGCCCTGAAAACAATAAACCTACACAGGCGAGAACCTGCGCAAAGAATTGCTGTTCATATAGCAACATCGGTTCCTGTGAACCCATAAAGTTGCTGTAGCACTTTGGAAGCGATCAGGTTTATGCGTCTTGGTTGTAACAACCAGGACGCACCCTGATCTAGTGCATGAATCGAGATTTTACAAAGAACAAGTCCCACCTGCTCGCCGATACCGGCATTCACTTTTTTCAAAGGTGCGACAAAGTGACTGGACAAGTTCAAAACTTTGTGTCATTTCCCTACTCAGAGTTGCAAACAATGCAACCGCCGGGCCCAGGTCTGGGGAGGAAACGCCCGTTTACGGGCGAGGTAATGCCAAGCAAGCGTAATTTGCATGGAAGACAGGGTAGCACCCTGTCTTTTTTTGTTTGGATCCAGTGCTGAAGCCGCACCTTTCGGCCCCTATACCTTGGGCAGATCCGGCATGAACGGGAAATCGTCCAGCGTAATGCCGCTGTAATAGACCAGCCAGTAATAAAAACCGTAGACAAACAAGGCGATGACGGATGTCAGCACGAACTTGTTGAACAGACGCGGCCGCAACGGCGCAGCCGGCTCGTGGCCCTCTTCGACCGCCACTCCTTCTTCATGCGCAGACCTCACGCCGAAAGGCAGTACGGTAAACAGCACCAGCCACCAGATGATGAAATACACAGCGAACCCGGTGAAGAAATCAACGATCATCAGGCCTGCTCCAACTCGACCAGCGTGCCGCAAAAATCCTTCGGATGCAGAAACAGCACCGGTTTGCCATGTGCGCCCGTCTTCGGTTCACCGTCGCCGAGCACGCGCGCGCCTTCGGCTTTCAAATGGTCACGCGCTGAAATGATGTCTTCCACTTCATAACACACGTGATGGATGCCGCCCGACGGGCTCTTGTCCAGAAACGCCTGTATCGGTGAATTTTCTCCCAGAGGTTCCAACAACTCAATTTTGGTGTTGGGAAGCTCGACAAAAACCACCGTCACGCCATGATCAGGTTCAGCCTGCGGTTCAGAAACCCTGGCACCGAGCATGGTCTTGTAGACCTGGCATCCGGCCTCAAGATCAGGCACGGCAATGGCAACATGGTTCAAACGTCCGAGCATTGGTTCTAACTCCCGTAGATACATATCATTCAGGTCGTTGTAGCACCTGACAGGCTTTCGGCAATGGGACGAATTGCGCTGTCAACCAGTCGATGGCCGCGCTGTGCCAAGATGTGCCTGCAACCCTGTTTCGGTCCTCATTCGGCCTGATCCAGCCAGCGCAGAATACGCCGTCGCTGTTCCGGGGCCGAAACACCGCGGGGTTCAAATATGTGCCGGGCCAGAAAATGCCCGGTCAGTTTCAACCCCTGCACTATTTCTGCATTTGACGCCTCAGACGACGCCCCGGTAACAAAGGCCGGCAAATCCAGCAATTTGTCTTTCCACGGCTCTGCCTCACGCGCGCAAACCGCCCGGCCTGTACGCGGCGATACATGCGTGAGACTGGCCGTTTCGCCACTGACGGCGCATTTTCCAAGATCCAGTCCGAAGCCCAGCTCCTCGAGCAATCCCATTTCCCATTTTACCAGGACGGCAGGCCAGATTGCATCATCCTGCAAATGCTCGATCAACAGCAGGGAGGCATCGTAAATGCGCGGATGGGGTTCCCTCTCCGGCAGCAGGCTGGCCAGTGTCGTGATTGTCGTTAGCCCGGCCAGTCGGTGAACATCATCAATGATCCCGGCCACGATCATGCGGTGGGGATCGACGGAGAACGCGCCCAGATGGTCCTCAAGCCGGGCCCGCCAAACCACGCTCACCAGGTTTCCCGCCTGCAGAACTGGCCGCATGGTGCGCGATCTGCCGCCGCGGACCAGCCCCATATGGCGACCCTTGTCACGGGTCAGCACGTCTATGATGGCCGAATTCTCGCCGTGCTTGCGGGTGTTCAGAATGAGACCGTCGCCCTGCCACTCCATTAGTCTTCACCTATGGCATGCCTCGCTAGACCGTGTGCGATCGCTCGAATAAAGACATGCAAAACAATTACTTGGACCGGCGCATTGAATCAGTTTTCGGCCTAGCGGGGTTCCAGTCCCATCATGCGCAGCCGCTCGGGATCATCGGCCCACTTTTCGCGTACTTTCACAAACAGAAAAAGATGCGCCGTCTGACCAATGGTTTCCGTAATCTCCTCACGGGCCGACTGGCCTATTTTCTTGATCGTCTGGCCGTTCTTGCCGAGCACTATCTTCTTCTGGCTGTCGCGCTGAACGTAGATCACCTGCTCGATGCGCACGGAACCGTCTTTTTTCTCGGTCCATTTCTCCGTTTCCACTGTTGATGCATACGGCAGTTCATCATGCAGCCGCAGGTACAGTTTTTCGCGGGTGATCTCCGATGCCAGCATGCGCAAGGGCACATCGGCGATCTGGTCTTCCGGGTACAACCACGGACCTTTCGGCATTCTGCCGGCAAGTGCAACTCGCAGGTCTGCAACACCATGGCCTTTCAATGCGGAAATCATGAATGTGTCGGTGAACGGATAACGCGCATTGAGATCGGCAGCCAGTTGCAGCAGGTTTTCATGCGGCACCAGGTCAATTTTGTTGATGGCCAGAATGGCCTTTGCCCCTGTCGCCTCCAGGCCTTCGATGATGCGCATATTGTCTTCGTTCAGGCCATCGCGTGCCCCGATCAGCAATACCGTCGCATCGGCATCTGCTGCTCCTGCCCAGGCGGCATGGACCATCTCCTCGTCCAGTTTTCGCTTGGGCGAGAAAATACCCGGTGTATCAACAAAGATGATCTGCGCTGTGCCTTCCAGTGCAATTGCCCGGATGCGGGCCCGTGTCGTCTGGACCTTGTGGGTCACAATCGAAATCTTGGACCCTACAAGCTGGTTCAGCAGCGTAGACTTGCCGGCATTCGGGGCGCCGATCAGGGCGACGAATCCGCAACTGGTCGCGCTTGTGTCCTGCGGGCGCTCGATGTCGGCCGGCCCTTTTGTCATTTCCAGATCCTCTCGCGGCGCAGAAACTGTGTAGCTGCAACCTGTTCTGCTGTTCGCCGCGTGGTTGACACACCGTGTGCCGGCTTGCGGCCCTCAACTTTAAGTTCAACCTTGAACTCCGGCGCATGGTCCGGACCAGTGGTGTCAATCGTCTCATACAAAGGCACCGGCAGAGATCTTGCCGCAGCCCATTCCTGGAGGGAAGACTTCGCATCCTTGCGCATGTCGGGTGCCTGCTGCAAAAAGCCGGCCCAATGCACACCAATGATGGCGCGGGCGGCTTCAAGACCGCCGTCCAGATAGACCGCGGCAATCAGGGCCTCGCATGCATCACCGACAATATTGTCGGTCACAACCGTCCGCTTGGTGCCTTTGCCGGCCAACACAAGAGCGTCCGGAATACCCAGTTTTTCTCCAATTTTTGCACATGTCTGACGCCGCACCAGCGCATTGAGCATTCGGGCCAGGTCACCCTCGGGCACATCCTCGTGTTGCTCATACAAAAGTTGTGCGACAACCAGTCCGAGAACCCTGTCGCCCAGAAACTCAAGACGTTCGTTGCTGCCGGCAACCTTGGATTTCGCGCCGCTCGCATGGGTCAGGGCCTGCTCGAGCAATTGTTCGTTCTTGAAGACATATCCAAGCCGCCCGGTCAGAACGGCAACTGCTTCGCCACGACTAGGGCTGGCCCTGGTCATTCGACGGAGTTGAAGATCCGGCCCCAGCGAATGTTCGTAGGCCATTTCCAGACTTCCCAGAAGGCGCCGTTGGGTCCGTGCGAGAAGAACAGCACCGTCGATTTGCCGACCAGATTTTCGTAAGGAACATAACCGACCTCTTTGAGGAAACGGGAATCTGTCGAATTATCGCGGTTGTCGCCGACCATGAAATAGTGGTCCGCAGGCACTGTGTAGACCTGGGTGTTGTCGGCCTGGCCTTCATAAATATCCAGGGTCGAATAGCTCACGCCGTTCGGCAGTGTTTCGATATACTGTTTTGCCCGCGGGGCATTGGGCCGGTCCGGATTGACAAAATCCTCTATCTGCCGACGCTTGACAGCCTCGCCATTGATGTGAAGCACACCGTTGATCATCTGTACCTTGTCACCGGGCAACCCGATAACGCGCTTGATATAATCTGTCTCGTTGTCTAGCGGCAACTTGAACACAACCACATCGCCACGGTCCGGTGTATCGCCAAATACCCTGCCCTCTATCGGCACAGGTCCGAACTTGAACAGATTGTTGCCAAACAAGCCGACAGCAAAATTAAACGAGTATTTCGAATAGCCGTAAGACAGCTTGTTGACGAACAGATAGTCTCCAACCCGCAAGGTCGGGACCATTGATTCAGACGGGATATTGAACGGCTGGAAGAAAAACGTCCGCACCACAAAAGCTATCAGCAGCGCCTGGATAATGACCTTGACGGTTTCCCAGCCACTGTCTTCTGTTTTCTTGCGTGAACGCTCCACGTCGGAAGACATTTGCTCGCCTCTTTACTTTACTTTCAGCCCAGACGCTCGCACGCCCGATTCTGTTCGCCGCCTGTTTTGACAGTCATGTCGCAGCTTATTGGCAAAATTGCAACCGCCGACGAATTCCTTGAACTTGCGCGATTTCCGGCTGGCACGGACAAAAAACCCAAACCAGATCGCTTACAAAGTGCCGCAGAAATTCTGCCGGTTCAATCGAACCCGTATTGCTCCAACTGATCAGCTTACGGCAACCGGTACACAGGAAATTATCACGATCGCCTGAGCATACGGAAAGTCGTCGGTGATGGTCAGGTGGATATCGGGTCTGTGACCCGCCGGTACAAGGGTTTCAAGATGCTGTGCCGCCCCGCCGGTCAAAACCATGGTCGGACGGCCGCTCGGCATATTGACGACACCGAGATCGCGCCAGAACACCCCTTTGCGAAACCCCGTCCCCAGCGCCTTGGAACACGCTTCCTTGGCTGCAAACCGCTTGGCATATGACGCAGCGCGCTGAGCACGGCGATCAGATTTTGCCCTTTCGATGTCGGTAAAGACCCGGGATACAAACCTATCGCCGAACTTTTCCAGCGTGGTTTCGATGCGCCGGATATCGATCATGTCGTTGCCGACCCCAAGGATCATGTGCCTGCACCATGTTGTGAAGCCGCCTGGGCGTCGCGCCGCTTGCGCAATTCGGTCATCCGCTTCTCGCGCTGTTTCCGCCGACGTTCCTTGTATTTGCCCACGGCAGGTTTCAGCACCACGTAAGCCGCAATGCCGCTGGACAGCCCCAACGGAATGGCCCCGACACACATTGGGAAAAACACCGGCTCCAGCCCGCCCCACAGTTCTGAGAAGAACCGTGCAGGGTCCGTGAACATCAGCTTCATGCCGGCCTCAGGTCCGGAGATTGCAATCTCCTCGCGGCCTTCCTGGCCGAGAAGGTAGCTGCCCGTATTGTGGGTAATGAACCAGATGAACGGAAATGTAAGCGGGTTACCGACCGAGGTGCCGATTGCCGACGCGAGCAGGTTTCCGCCGACTGCCCAGGCAATCAGCGCGGCCACCACAAAATGAAACCCTATCAGGGGTGTGAATGACGCAAAGGCACCAGCTGCAAATCCCAATGCTATGGCATGGGGTGAGCCGGAAATCCGGTTGACCTTGTAGGAGATGTATTTTGCCGTGCGCTGGAAGCCGATCTCGGGCCAGAAAAAGTTTCTGACCTTTTTGATCCAACCTATTGATTTGCGCCGTTTTAAAATCATAGTTCAAACACACCCGACATGTTTGCATCTTAAAGATGCTTTAGAGCGACAAGGGTCCAACTGACCCGTAGCGTTGCTCTAACACTTTGTAAATGATCAGATTTATGAATTCCAGTTAACCCAATCGAACTCATCCTGATCTAGGCCTTCAGACCACGGCTGCCCGGTTTGACGGCTTCCGTCGCTGCAAGCTCCGGCGGCAACTTGTCCGCTTCGAAGGTTGGAACTTCAAGTTGCGCCAGCGCTACCAGTGGCACGCCCACATCCGCCTTGCCGCCGGACCGGTCAATCAGACATGCTGCGCCAACTGTTTCGCCGCCGGCCTGAGCGATAGCTTCAATGCACTCGCGCGACGATAATCCCGTTGTCACAATGTCCTCAACCATGATGCACCGCATTCCCGGCTCGATGTCAAACCCACGACGAAACACCAAATTACCATCGACACGTTCACAAAAGATTGCCGGAACATTCAATTGCCGGCCCATTTCATAGCCAACAACGACACCGCCCATGGCAGGTGACACAACCATATCAAACTTGCCGAATGCCGCGTCGTCAATTTTTTGTGCAAGAGTGGCACATAGCCGACCGGCCCGCTGCCCGTCCATCAGCACCCGGGCACACTGCAGGTATCGCGGGCTGTGCAGGCCGGACGACAGAATGAAGTGTCCTTCCAGCAGGGCGCCGGCAGCGCGAAATTCATCAAGCACCTGATCTTGTGTAAGCATCAAAGCCACCGTTTCTTTGAGACTAGGGTCAGCACCCTAGATGGTTGAGCCGGAAATGCGGCAATTATACCAAAGGTATTATCAGTCAGAACCTGTGGCGCGAACCACAGTGGAAATCAATGGTTTTCGGGTAAGTTCGTTCATAATCTGATTGAGATGCCTGACATCTTCCACTTCGACCGTCAGGTCGATGTTGTAAAAGTCGCGCGCCCGTTCGGTCATCTGCAGGTTTTCGATGTTTGCACCGCCTTCGGCAACCGTTTGGGTGAGTTGCCCCAACGCGCCGACCTCGTTGTGCAGAACCACCCGCAAACGGGCCGGATACAGGCTGGTCGCCGAATCCTCGTCCCAGGCAAGATCAATCCACAGGTCTGGCTCATCGTCAAACTGCTGCAGCGCTGCGGAAAAGATCGGATAGACCGTAATGCCTTCGCCCGGTTTCAGGATTCCGACAATCCGCTCGCCTGGAACAGCCCCGGTAGATGCATCGATTGTGAGCGGCAGGTTCTGATTGACACCGCGAACCGGTATCGATTGCTCGCCACTTTCCTGCTGAACCGTTCGTGACTTGCGAACATCGCGTTTGGGCGTTTCGCGCTCTCCTTCAAATCCCAGCGCGTTCATCACATCGCGCGCTGCCAGCTCCCCGCGCCCGACGGCAGCCAGACCGTCTTCTGCAGACGCAATGCCAAGTTTTCGCATCGCCTCGACGAACTGCTTCTTGTTGTAGCTCGCATCGAAACGCGCCAGATGGCGTTCAACTATTTCACGCCCCAGCCCGGCATACTGGGCCCTCACGGCAATTCTGGTCGCCCGCCTTATGGCTGCCCGTGCCTTGCCCGTGTGAACCACTTTTTCCCAGGCTGCAGGCGGTGTCTGGGCTTGCGATCTGATTACATCCACTTCATCGCCATTGGCGAGTTCGGTCATCAACGGCGCATGCCGGCCATTGATCCGGCAACCGACGCACGAATTGCCGATATCGGTGTGTACCGCATAGGCAAAGTCAATGGCATTCGCTCCTTTTGGCAGGGCAATCAGCGCGCCCTTGGGCGTGAAACAGAACACCTGGTCCGCGAACAGCTCAAGCCTCGTGCTTTCCAGAAATTCACCCGGATTGTCGCCTTCGGCAAGGGTTTCAACAAGCGACCGCAACCATCTGAACGAATTGGAATCCCCATGCGGCAGGCTGACCCCGCGCTCCGCCGCCATCGGATCCGCAACATCCTTGTAGAAACTGTGGGCAGCAACCCCGCGCTCGGCAATGTCATCCATCGCCTGGGTTCTGATCTGCAGCTCAACCCGTTTGCGGTGCGGACCGATCACCGTGGTGTGAATCGACCGGTAATCATTCTGCTTCGGGTTGGAGATGTAGTCCTTGAAGCGGCCCGGCACTACCCGCCATGCCGTATGTGCAACGCCCAGCGCCTTGTAGCACTCGACCTCGCTTGCCACGATGATCCGGAACCCGAATATGTCGGACAACTGGCCCAGCGACAAATGCTTGCGCTGCATCTTGCGCCAAATTGAGTACGCCTTCTTCTCCCGTCCTGACACATGAGCATGAATGCCGTTGTCCGCCAGTTTTTCGGTAAGCGTTTCTTCGATATTGGTGAGAATATCGCCTGACTCGGCCCTCAGCGATTCAAGCCGCTTCATGATGCCGTCACGCGCTTCCGGATAGAGCGCCTTGAACGCGATATCGTCCAGTTCCTCTCGCATGGTATGCATGCCCATACGGCCGGCCAGCGGCGCGTAGATGTCCATGGTTTCCTTGGCAATGCGTGCGCGCTTGTCCGACTTCACATGGTGCAGCGTGCGCATGTTGTGCAGCCGATCGGCCAGCTTCACCAGCAACACGCGCGCATCCCGCGACATGGCCAGCAACAGCTTGCGCAGGTTTTCCGCCTGCGCCGCCTCCTTGGAAATCAGGTCAAGCCGCTTGATCTTGGTGAGACCTTCCACCAGCTCCGATATCTCTCCGCCGAACAGTTGTTCGATTTCCGCCAGGGTCGCTTCGGTGTCCTCCACAACATCGTGCAACAGGGCAGCTGCAATGGTGGCATCATCCAGCTTCATCTCGGTGAGAATGGCGGCTACTTCCAGCGGATGTGTAAAGTAAGGATCGCCAGAGGCCCGGACCTGATGGCCGTGCGCCTTCATGGCATACACGTAGGCCTTGTTGAGCATGGCTTCATTTGCGTCAGGATCATAGCTTGTGACCCTTTCAACCAACTCGTATTGACGCATCATGCCCTGTTCAATTCATCCAAGTGAAAATCCCAATTGTGGCAGTGTAGCAGACACAATCCGGCACCGGAAAACAAAACAGCCGGAGCAACACAAATTGCTCCGGCCGAAAATCAGGTAAATCAGCAGGTATCCGCTATCAGTAACCGGACCGCTGCGAGCCAGGGCTTTCTGCAGGCGGCAGGCCTTCAAGGCCGCGCAGCAGGTCATCTTCGCTCATGCGGTCGTAACCGTCCTGGCCATCCTGCTCGGTAGGGGCCGGTTCGGCCTGGTCGGGCTCGTTGCCAGCCAGCAGCAGCGGCACGGCGCTTTCTTCCGGCTCATCCACCTCGACATGCTTCTGCATGGAGTGGACATAATCTTCACGAAGATCCTCGACGTCGATGGTGGTGTCGCCAATTTCGCGAAGCGCCACAACCGGGTTCTTGTCATTGTCGCGGTCGAGCGTCAAAGGCGCTCCCTGCGAGATCATGCGTGCGCGGTGCGCAGACATAAGAACCAGTTCAAACCGGTTCGGCAGTTTTTCGATGCAGTCTTCAACGGTAACGCGTGCCATGAAGCTTGGATCCTTGCAAATAAAGGTGTCAGATAGAACTTAGGTGGGCTTTTAGCCACACAAATGCAAGAAAGCAAGTGTGCGCTTGCCGCAGAACGGTCTATCTTCCTTACCAATGCAGCCTGGACAATTCCATAAACTTATCTGGCCATTGGCAGTTGCCGAGACAATTTTGTGGGCTGCACTGTATTATTCCTTCCCTGCCCTGCTGGTGCAATGGGAGCAGGAATTCGGCTGGTCCAAAACCGGCCTGACGGGCGCATTCACCCTGGCAGTCCTGACATCTGCCGTCATGGCGCCGCTCACCGGCAGACTGATTGACCGTGGATTTGGAACAATCGTGTTCGGTGGCAGCGCGTTCCTGGGCGCAGTGCTGCTCGCGCTGCTGACGCAGGTAACCCAGCTATGGCAGTTCTACCTTGTATGGTTCGGCATTGGTGTGACGCTTGCTGGTTGCCTGTATGAACCCTGCTTCGCCATTCTGACCCGGACGCTCGGGAACCGGGCCAGGCGCGGCATCACCATTGTTTCGTTGATGGCGGGTCTTGCCGGCACAGTTTCATTTCCCGCTGCATTTTATCTGTCCAACCTGTTTGGATGGCGTGGCGCCGTGCTGGTGTTTGCAGCCGTCATAGTGGTGCTGGCGGTGCCGCTGATCTGCTGGGCTGCAAGCCGGGCCGAGCAGACCGGGGGTTCAGCATCCGCGCCATCAAGCCGCAATGCCAAGGAGCCAATGCGCATCGCCCGGAAGCCGGCGTTCTGGGCGCTGGCATTGGGCCTGGCCATGATCTCGATGAACACCGGTATTATGATCACTCACACCATTCCGCTGCTGGGCGAACGTGGATTTGCCAGGGAAACGGCGGTTCTGGCCATTTCCATGATCGGTCCGATGCAGGTGGTCGGGCGCACCATGATTATGGGTATTGAGCATCGCGTGCCCAGCCTTGTTATCGCAATTTCATGCCAGTTTGCCATGTCGGCGGCCGCGTTGAGCCTGATGGGTGCTGCGGCTCTGCCGGTGCTGCTGGCAAGCTTTGTCTTCCTGCAAGGGGTTGGTAACGGCGTCACCAGCATCATGCGGCCGGTCCTGACCGCTGAACTGCTGGGCCGGGCCGACTTCGGCGTGATCTCCGGCATGACGGCGATGGTGTATATCAGCGGTTTCGCCGCCGGCCCGACTATCGGCTCACTCGCATGGCAGGTGGGCGGATACGATCTGATGTTGTTCATGTCTGTCGGCATCGGCGCACTGGGCGCGCTGCTGATGCTGGCGGCAGGCAGGTTGTCAGCCGGAAACGCTCAGCTGTCGTCCGGCTCAACGGGTGGATAATCCTGTGGCGCCTGGTCACGGTCAAACATGCCATAGTCCCGGGTCATTCGAGCAGCAAACCCCCAGCTCATGTTTTGGTCGTCTTTCAGCCGCGCCAGCAGACCGCCGGCATCTTCAGCACTGGCGACCGTGGACAGGCCGACATAGGCGTCCGCGATGTTCACGCTGGCAAAACTCTCGTCAAATCCGTCCAGCGGTTTGCCGGTGCTATGGCCCGCAACAATGTACCCGCCAGTTGCACCCTGGCCCGGTTCCAACTCCTCAACGGGCCCGCCCTGCTCCAGCATCAGGAACAGTTCGGCAATCCGGATGCGATAATCCTCAAAATGCTTGTACCGGCCTGCCTTCTGCGAGCCCTGGTGCTGGCTGTCCTCCCGCCACCCGACTATGGCAGCGTCATCCTTCCACAATTGATGTGACAGGATCACCCGGTCCCTGGACAATGACTTGAACCGGTCCAGCCAGGTCATGCCCGTGTGCTGTTCCAGCACCGGCTTCAGCATGCCCACATGCCGGAAGTAATGGTCCTCATGACCAGGCCTGGGCAGCACTTCAAAAAACAGGGCCAACATCTATCCGAACATCCATATCCAGTAAGCGGGAACGGCAATATACGCTGCAATTGCCGACGCGCACAAAAGTCTGATCCACATGACGGGAAAGCGCCGCCACAGCACAATGGCGCAAAAAATGCCGAGGACAGCCTCAATCACCGATACAAGTCCGCCATGATGCGAATTATCCCAGTACGAAAATGGCGAACTGAACACGAAACTGCTGAATGGCCAGAAATGCCGGTGCCCGTCATCGACATGCACCGGCAGGTCGGTTGCGGCATGAACCGCCATGGCGGCAGCAAGGAAGACCATCGGCCACCCCCACCATTTCTCGCGGAACACCCATCCGGTTGCCGCAATCAGGGCTGCAACGAAGAACGAGTTGAACGCTCCCATAAGGTTGCGCATTTCTTCCCGGAAATAGAAGTCACCGAAAACATCCTGGCTCGTATACCCCATCGCGCTGGCGATGCCGAACAGGGCAAACACCGGAAGGTCAGGCAGCAACGCCCCCACAACAATGGCCACATTGCGTGCCTTTTCCCCACGCCTGGTCAGCAGCGCCGATGCAAGAAGCAGATGCGTCTGGGTATTCACGAGACGGACCCGCTATCGATAACATTGCCGCCCTTGTCCGTGTCCAGTTCAGCGAGCATGGCTCTGGCCGTCAATCCGGTAACCGGGTGTTTCCAGCGCGGTGCAATTTCGGCAATCGGGGTCAGCACAAACTCGCGTTCGGCGATGGCTGGATGAGGCAGCACCAGTTCAGCGTCGGTTGACTGCTCAACCCCCTCTTCCAGAACCACACCATTGTAATCCAGAATGTCCAGGTCAAGAGTTCGCTCCCCCCAGCGTTCACGCCGTTCGCGCCCGGCGGTATGTTCAATAGTGCGTAACACCTGTAACAGGCCCAGCGCCGGCAGGCGGGTTTCGATCCGCGCCACGGCGTTGATGTAGCTTGGCTGGTCCTGATTGCCGAACGGGGTGGTCCCAATCAGCGTGGACGCCTTGAGCAGGTTGAGAGGCTGTTTGCCAAGCGCGGCAAGCGCCTTGCCGACGCAATCACGAGGGCTGCCCCACGGCCCCGTCATGTTACTGCCCAGTCCGATCAATATCATGATGGCGTGCCGTTCCCGATTGCGTCGATTACTATCTTGTGGCACACCCACCCCATTGATTTGAAGCCCTTATTCCGGTTCGTATTTTCATCAGCTTATTTGAGTATCAGGAGATTTAAGATGCGCCTTTACAAAGACGAACGCACTGCCCTTTTCATTGACGGGTCCAACTTGTACGCAACCGCAAAGGCGCTAGGCTTCGATATCGACTACAAGAACATGCTGAAGATGTTTGAAGACGGCACCCGGCTTACTCGGGCGATCTATTACACCGCCCTTCTGGACGATGCCGACTACTCGCCGATCCGCCCGCTCATCGACTGGCTGGACTATAACGGGTTCATGGTCGTGACCAAGCCTGCCAAGGAGTTCACCGATGCTGCCGGCAGGCGCAAGGTCAAGGGCAATATGGACATCGAGATTGCCGTCGACATCATGCAGCTTTGCTCATCGCTCGACCACATCATCCTGTTTTCCGGCGACGGTGACTTTCGCTCGCTGGTTGAAGCGGCCCAGTCCAAGGGCTGCCGGGTCACGGTGATTTCTTCCATGGCCATCCGCCCGCCGATGATTGCCGACGAACTGCGCCGTCAGGCTGACCAGTTCGTCGATCTGAAATCATTGCAGGGCAAGATCGGCAGAACACCGTCCGGCAACAAAGACAATCACCGCGACAACGGTCCTGCGCAACCGAATGATGATTTCGAGGAATTCGCCGAAATCTAGGTTCGGGGTTTCTCGGTGATTTTCGTGAGGCAACACCCCTGTTTGCCCGGCGACCATAATTCGATTTCGTAATTGAAACCTGCAGCGTCAAAAGTGCCTTCATCGAGCGCGGAGGCGCACTGCAGCAGGGTGCAAATTTCTTCATCGCTGCACCCGGCCTCCACCCATGCATCCTTTATCGGACAGGTCATCATCTGGACTTCGAGACACGTGTCGTCCAGTTGCCTGATGTCGGGTGAAAAGGTTGCGCCGTCGTCGGGGGCGTTTGCGTAGCCGTCGGCCATGCCGGTAAAGTCGCGCGGCGCAAAACACGCAAGCGGCTTTCCGATCGCCAGGCCGTGCTCGTAGCTGGCGCTGCGCATCACGCTTATGGCTTCAGCCTCGCCGTAGCGTTTCGACAGTTCTCGAAACACTACAAGGTATGCCCTGCCGCGTTCCTTGATGGCGTTGTGTAATTTGGGATCAGGTTTTTTCCGGGTCATCTGGCCACTCCGCTTGCGCCGAACCATTGCCGGGGCGAACCCCTTATTCAAACAAGGCGCTAATCTGTTGTATTTGCTGGGAAACCAACTTTACGTCTTTCGCAATGAGGCTGTAAGCTATCGCTCGGGACGACAATCACACAACTCAGAATAACTCTGCTGCAGGATTAGAAATACTGAGTCTCCGGGTAACCTCATTCGTGCAATCGTTCGTCAGGGAGAAGAACATGACCTACAGGCTTCCGTCACTGAACTCATTGCGCGCCTTCGAAGCAGCGGCCCGCCATCTCAGCTTCAAGATGGCCGCCAGCGAGCTTGGCGTTACCGCAGGAGCCATCAGCCAGCAAGCCAAGAAACTGGAAGCGTCTCTGGGTGTGGCGTTGTTCCGCCGGTTGCCGCACGGGCTGCTTCTGACAATGGAGGGTGAGACATACCTGCCGCGCATTTCCAAGGTCTTTGAAGACCTGACGGAGGCCACAGAAGCAATAGCGCCTGACATGAACGGCAAAAAGTTCAGTATCGGCATTTGCTCCAAAGCGATGACCATTCTGCCGCCTAACTGGCCCAACCACGGCGACGGCCTGAAACCGTACGTGCGAACCTCGGTACGGACAACCGATGTCGAACTGGTCAGGAGCAACGAAATAGATTGCCTGGTTCGACTTGGCGGAGGGCCTTACGGGGACCTTGCACTGGTAACGATTTCAGGTACTCCAGGCACGAAGAACCATACCGAAAACTTGCACTTCATTTGCAAACCCGGTCTGGTGGACTGCCGTCAGTCCAGAGCCATACTGGAAGACTTGCAGACACATACCATGTCGGGTTTGTAACACCCGTTACCGGTCATCCAGCCGCAACCCGGGTCTCACTCACACAGCGGTGACCTGTTGCTATGGCCGCCGCGCCACCATATCGATTTCCACCAATGCGCCGACCGCAAGCCCGGTAACACCGATGCAGGTTCTCGCCGGCAGTTTTCCTTCCGCAAAATATTCAAGGTAAGTCCGGTTCATCGCTGCATAATCGCGCTCGAAATCCGTGATGAAAACCCGCGCCTGCGCCACATTTTCAAGCCCCAGCCCCATGCCCTCCAGCACAATAACCAGATTGTCCATGACCCGTCTGGTCTGTGCTTCAATTCCATCCGGCAATGGCGCATCAGGTGCGCCGGGCTGTGTCGGCATCTGTCCGGTGAGAAACACCCAGCCGTCAACCTCACAGGCATGGGAAAACGGTGCGACCGGCTGTGGTGCAGCTTCAATCATGTGAAAGGACGGCAGCGGCATCAGGTTTGCTCCTTGGTTTTTATCGGGACAGCAGGCGATCTGTCCGTGACTGTCCAGGACGTTGTTAGCATCTCTGGCCGGCGAACAATACAGGCCTCAGTCCGCGCCGCCCGCGACAGTGCAAAGTTACCCCCGAAGACCAATGCCTATCCGTCATTTACTGGCAATTAACCATAAAATGCTCAAATCCCAACCCATCAAGTTAGTCATCCGTAGCGACAGTAAGTGGGACACTCATGAGTAAATTCTCTCAAATAATTCTTGGCAGCACGGCAATTCTTGCCGTACTGGCAACCGGTCAGGCAACGGCGCAAGACCGCTTCAACGACATTGGGCTCATCATCGGCGGCGTCAGTGAAAGCTGGAACGGCGTTCAGATCATTGACGGCGGCGGAACAGGCGATGATATCGCGCTTGCCTCGGGCCACAGTGCGCGGCTCACGGTGCCGCTCGGCGGCAACCTGTCGCTGCAGACCGACGTCGATGTCGAATGGAATGATCGCGCATTTGACAATAATGACGTGGCTGGCCAGCGCTGGAACTTCCAGGGTGCCGGTCACTTCAGCTGGCGTGACCCGTCGCACGGTCTGTTCGGCGTATTTGGCGGTGTGGCGGCCTCGCGTCACAATGACCTTGGACCAGGGTTCCAGACCAATCTGCGCTTCTACGGCGCAGAAACCCAATACTACCTGAACGACCTCACCTTCTATGCGCAGGCTGCGTTTGTGGACCAGCAAGGCGAACTTTCCGGTGACGGCTACTTCGTTCGCGGTGCGGGCCGCTGGTTCATGGGTGTGGACACCCGCGTCCAGGTCGAAGGTCTGTATTCCAACCTGAAGTTCCAGGAAGGCGATTCCGCAAATTACGATGTGTACCAGTGGGGCGCACGCTTTGACACACTTTGGGAAGAAGCACCGTTGCTGGGAAACATGCCGCTGTTTCTTGCCTATCGCGGCACCTATCGGGATGGATGCCTCGGAAACGGGTTCGCGAATGCGTCCGATAACAACACAATGGATCACACCATCATGGCGGGCCTGAGCTACAATTGGGGTGCGCCGTCAAAAATGGATCATGACCGCCGCGGCGCGACACTTGACACTCCGAATGTGGCGACTCTGGCGCCTTGCTACAATGGTGTACCCCTCATCGGTCCGCCTGTCGGCCCTTGATCCGGGACAGGTGAATCAACCTCCATTTTTTTCAGCACCGAAGACATATGCCGCCGGCAACAAGGGCCTCACAGCCTTGTTGCCGGTGGTGGTCGTTTTGACCGGTTGAGTTTGAGCACTGCGCGTCCAGGTAGATCACGGCGGGCAATGCATCGTGCCAAACGCTCCTAACTCTGCTGTCCAACGATTTCTGCCATGGCAGCGAGGAACTGCGAGACTTCTCCCTCGCTGTTATAGTGGCACAGCGAAACCCGCACGCATGACGCAAGCCCCAGCGGCGTGAGGACATTGCCGGAATAGTGATCGGCTTTTCTGACGTGGGTGCGAATGCCCTGCTCATTCAGTGCAGCAACAAGGTCCAGCGCATCGATACCATCCACGTTCAGCGACACCAGGCCTTCACGCGCCGGATTGTCGATGCCGCCAATAATTGTCACCGCCGGCATTTCGGCCAGGCCCTTGAGATTGCCGACACCGTGCAGAATGGCGTCGGTCAGGGATTTCTCATGATCATGGATAGCAACTGCCGCCGCTTCGACCCGGGCGCGCGGATCGTCACTCTCGGTAAAGTGTTCACCCAGCCAGGTAAAATAATCAACCACATCGGAAAACGTCGCATAGGCCCCGGTATCGCGTGTGCCCAGCTCCCAGTTCTCCGCCGGTCCACCGGTCAGGCCTTCGCGCGGCAGGGCGGTCAGCCGGTCCGATGCCCAGGCAACACCGTACCCGTGACGTGAAAACACCTTGTAGGGCGACACCACGTAACCATCCACGTCACAGGCCTTGATGTCGATATGGCCGTGGCTTGCATGCTGGATGCCATCGACGATGATGAAGCAGTCAGGCGCCACGGCCCGAATGGCTGCCGAGACGGCTGCAACATCAACTGACATGCCGGTTACCGGAGAGGTATGAATGATCGTGGCGACCCTCACATCCGGCGTGACGTGCCTGGCATAGTCGTCTGCCGTCACCGTGCCGGTCGCATCATCATGCGGCACGGCGACATAGGGCTTGCCGGTCACGTCCGCCCATTTCGTCGCCGCACTGCGTGATGCGGGATGTTCAAGAGTGGAGCCCAGCACGGTGCCCCCCTGCTCTGCGCCCACTATGGCTGTGCGGATAAGGCGAAACAAAAGCTCTGTACCACTCTCACCGACAAAGAACTGGCCCTCTGGAGCATTGAACAGCGTCCGCATCCTGGCTTTGGAGGCGTTGATAACATCAACCAGCTGATGTGAAGCCGGGTTGTCACGTCCCTGGTTGTCCGGGATGGCGGCAAACTTGGCCGATGTATCAACAACGGATTTGAGCGTCAGGGCCCCGCCGGCGTTTTCAAAGAACACCCTGGGTCCCTGGAACGGACAGGTGTCCACATGGGCAAAGCGGTCGCGCACCTGGTCCAGAAGACCTGCTTTTTCGGCAATCATTTTCAAACTCCGTGGAAATCGGTTTGTGCCTGTCAATGCGTTGGCAAATCAGCCTCTTTCGCGCATCAACCGTGCCTTGTCGCGCTGCCAGTCGCGTTTCTTTTCCGCCTGGCGCTTGTCGTGAACTTTCTTGCCCTTGGCGAGGGCAATTTCCAGTTTCACCCGGCCACGCTCGTTGAAGTAGATTTTCAACGGCACGATGGTCAGCCCTTCCCGGTCCACCGCCTGGCCAAGTCGGGCAATTTCGCGGGCATGGGCCAATAGCTTGCGTATCCGGCGCGGCTCGTGATTGAACCGGTTGCCCTGATTGTACTCCGGGATATGCGCGTTGACCCACCACAACTCGCCGTTTTTCACCTGGACATAGCTTTCGGCAATGGTCGCCTTAGAGGCGCGCAACGACTTGACCTCGGTGCCGGTCAGCATGACGCCAACCTCGAGATTGTCCATGATCTCGAAGTCGAACCGCGCACGACGATTGTCAGCTATGACCGGATTGCCCGAGCGCCGTTTAGCACCACCGCTTTTGGAAGACATGATCGAGCACCTGTTTCGGCAATCAGTTCAGCAGGCCTGCGTGCACCATGGCGGCCTTGACCTGCTGACGCGCGCCTTCGGTGGCCGGAAGGATCGGCAACCTCGCGTCTTCAAGTGCATGCCCCAAAAGGCTCACTGCATATTTGACGGGTGACGGGCTGGTTTCACAAAACAGCGCAGAATGCAGCGGCATCAGCCTGTCCTGGATGGTCAGCGCCTTGGCATAGTCGCCGGCAAGCGTTGCTTCCTGGAACTCCGCACACAGGCGCGGCGCGACATTTGCCGTCACCGAGATGCATCCTGTCCCGCCATGGGCGTTGAACGCCAGCGCTGTCCCGTCTTCACCGGACAACTGGATGAACTTGTCACCTGACGCCAGGCGTTGCAGCGATGGTCGCGCCAGGTCTGCCGTTGCATCCTTGGTGCCGATGATATTGGCAAAATCCCTGTCCAGGCACGCCAGCGTTTCTACCGAGATTTCAGCGACGGTTCTACCCGGCACATTGTACACAAAAATCGGCAGGTCCGGCACAGCTCTGGCCACGGCGGCAAAATGCTCATACAGGCCCTGCTGGGTCGGCTTGTTGTAGTAAGGAACAACCGAAAGAGCCGCATCCGCACCTGCTTGCTGTGCATGCACGGCAAAATCGACCGCCTCCGCAGTGGAGTTTGACCCGGCACCGGCAATCACCGGAATGCGCCCGGCTGCCGTTTCCACGGCAATCTCGACGACACGCTTGTGCTCGTCATGGCTCAGCGTCGGCGATTCACCGGTCGTGCCTACCGGCACGATACCGTGGGTTCCTTCCGCGATGTGCCATTCGATGAGTTTGCGAAATGCGGCTTCATCCACTTTGCCGTCCTTGAACGGGGTAATAAGCGCGGGAAAAGAGCCGTGAAAACGTGCATCCATTTCGAAACCTCAACAATTCGTAAACTTTACTGCATTAAACACTGCGGACATCGATGCGCAAACACAATGAATGCGAACCAGTGTCCTCAACGTGAGCGCGGCACCATAGCCCCGCTGCTGCGGTGCGGCAACCGAAAGGTTTATTCGTCACTGGCCCCGGAAAACGCGGCCACATCGCAGCCTCAATCTGTGGTTAATCGTGATGACGCCAAGTAAGTCTGCGCCGCCTGAAAAACAGGATGAGCAATGTTAGTTGGTACAGTAAGCAGGTATGCCGGCTCGTCCGGCTCTAACCTGTTCAGAGCAGTCAGAAATATGATCACGGATCGTTTTGGTCGAAAACTATCCTGGCCGACCACAGAATCAAGTTATCTGTGTCCGGCTTCAAGGCGGCGCGAGGACGGCATGAATTTGACATTCACAGGATTTTCAACGCTCTGGCGAGCGGCTTTTGCAGGTGCGCTTGGTCTGGCGATCATGGCTAACTTTGCCGATGACGCTTCAGCACGTTCGTCCAATTCCCCGGACGCATCCGGGATTCAGGAACTGCTGACCACCAGCAACACGCGTTCGCCGGCGCGCAATGACGCCCTGTCCGTCAGGGCGCTGAAGGCGGCAGTGAAGAAAGACTGGCGGAAAGCCTTTGATCTGGCCTCCAAATCACAGGATCAGGCGACTCTGAAGGCAGTGGAATGGCTCTATATCCGCAAAAACCCTACAGATGCCGGTGCAGATCGGATCATGAATTTCGTCATCGCCAACCCTGACTGGCCAGCGACAAAGCCACTGACTCGGATGGCACAGGCCATTCTGGCGCGAAAGACCACGCCGGTTGATGCCGTTGCGCGTCACTACAACCGGTTTTCCCCGATTTCCCCGCAAGGGCATGTGGCCTATGCCCGGCTGGCCCTGGCACGGGGTGACAAGGCGACTGCCACAAGTTCCATCAGGAAAGCCTGGGCCAATCCGAAGTTGGCTGCCCACCTGGAAAAACAGATTGCCCGCGATTTCAAACACTTGCTGACAACTGCCGATCACAAGGCACGCATGTGGTCTCTGGTCATGGCGCAGGAGACCAATGCTGCCATCCGGGCAGCCAGGTTTGTTTCCAAGGCCCATGCCAAGGCTGCGAGAACTGCCCAGGCACTGATCCGGCGCAAAAAAACCGGGCCTGCACATTACAAGAAATTGCCGGCCAAGTTCCGCAATCATCCGCCGATGATATATGCCTACGCCCGCTGGCTGCGCCGCAAAGGCAAGCACACGTCGGCCTACACCATGTTGAAAAAGGCGCCCAAGTCGCACAGTGCACAGATCAACCCAGCACAGTGGTTCGTGGAAAAACGCCTGGCTGCGCGTCATCTTGCCGGACCCCAGCACAAGAAGTACTGGCCCGGCATTTACAAGATGATGGCCGCGCATGGCTATACCTCCGGCAAGCAGTTCATCGAAGGCGAATTCCTGGCCGGCTGGTATGCGCTTCGCAAACTGTCCAATCCCGGCAAGGCGGCAGTTCATTTCAAGCGTATCACCGAGGCTGCAACCACCCGTACCGACGGGTCCAGGGGCTGGTACTGGTTGGGCCGCGCCCGCGCGGCAAAGGGAGAAAACGGTCGCGCTGAAGAGGCCTATCGCATGGCCGCCGCCTCACCGACGCTGTTTTACGGCCAATTGTCACTGGGAAAGCTGGGGCATGGCAAAAAACCGCTGAAAATTGTCACCGGCAAGGCGACCGCCAGTGCCAAGAAAAGTGTCAGGTCAGTCGAGATTTTCCGCGCCGCCCACTTGCTGGCCCGGGCTGGCGGGAAAAACCAGATATTGCCATTCCTGTTCCCGATCGCACGAGCTATCAAATCGCGTGACGAAGCAGCAGCCGCCATCGACCACATACACTCCCATGCCGGGCACTTTGCGGCGGTCAGACTGGCCAAGGCTTTCGGCAGCCGCGGGCTTGATGTGGACAACTGGGCGTATCCGGTCAACGCCATGCCGGCCTGGAAATCCATCAACAACCAGGTCGAGCGCGCGGTCATTCTGGGCCTGTCGCGACAGGAAAGCGAGTTCAATGCCGTTGCCGGCAGCCATGCCGGTGCCCGGGGCCTTATGCAGATCATGCCGGGAACCGGCCGGCTGATTGCCAAACAGTACAAGCTGCGCGGCTACAAGACCGATCATTTGACGTCAAGGCCCGCTCTCAACGTGTCCATGGGCGAAGCTTATCTCGGCGATCTCATCAAGGAATTCAAAGGTTCCTATATCATGGGCTTTTCCAGCTATAATGCGGGGCCCGGCAACACCATCAAGTGGCTCAAGGCCTATGGCGATCCGCGCAAGGGCCACATCGATGCCATTGACTGGATTGAATCCATACCGATCACCGAAACCCGGAAATATGTACAGAAAGTGATGCAGAACGTGCATGTGTACCGCACACGCCTCGGACATCGCAAACACACCATGCTTCGCGACATCAATCGGGGCGGCAATGGCGGTCGCGCCGCATCGTCATCCTCTTCCTCGCCAGCTTCGGGTTGTGGCGAAGGCAAGAAGACAATCGCGTCGCTGATTTCCGAGTGTTGATAACACCAAGAGAAAGACTGTTGGGAGGCTGGTCAATCGACAAAGCCTCCCAATAATTCCGATGCCCTGTAACCCGGTTATTTCTTTTTCTTCGCTGGCCGCTTGGTCGTTGATTTCCCCTGAGACTTGGTCTTTGCGGATCCGCCCGTGCCATAGAGCTTGTTGAACTGGTCCATATCATCCGCCGCAAGCAGCTTGGCCTGGGCAATCCACTCGTCCCGCTCAATACGGCCTTTGTAACGCAAGTGCTCATCCACCCAGTCGATCTGATCCTTGCCCCATGCAGCAATCTGGTCGAAGTGGAAAAACCCTAATCCGTGCAGGGTTTTTTCCAGCTTCGGGCCTACACCTGAAATCATCTGCAATTTGTCTGGCTTGCCATCGCGTGCGCCGGGCAATCCTTTCGGACGAACCGGTTTACCCTGGGAAGCCGGTGCAGCGGCGACCTTGGCCACCGGTTTGGAAGCCGCAGGTTTTGGTTTTGCCTCGGGCTCCGGCTTCGTTTTTGAAACAGCGACCGGCTCGGGTTCAGGCTCGGGCTGAGGCGCAGCTGCAACAGTCGCTTTCGCATCACCGGCACTGGATTCGGCAGGTTTGTCTGCAGCTGGCTTACCGGTGGCAAACATGGTGCGGAACAGGCACCCCAGAATGCAGCCGATCAAAAACGCGAGCAACATCAAAAGCAGTAGTTCAAGTGTGAGTTGCGGCATTGTCCATTTTCCCTCTGATTCTGACGCTCTGGAGCGGAATGATTTTCGGCTGAATTAGTCAAAAATCATAAAATTCAATGTTTCCAATATATTGCAGCACATTAGCACGCAGTTTGATCATGTGCCTCCTGGACTCTGTTCTATGGATTCAAGTGAACCCGTATTGCTTTAGTGAGCGTCGGCGCTGCGGCACGTCACCCAGCCAACAATCAATCCCAGCACCAGCGCCGCTGCGAGCCAGTGCCAGTTGTGATTGGCAACGATCATCGCATCGTTGAAATTCCAGGCATTCATCGTTCAACTCCCTCAGTTAAGGATCTTGAATTGCGTGCGCCGGTTGGCTGCACGGCCTTTTCTGGTCCTGTTGTTGGCAATCGGCTGGCTCTCACCATAGCCGACTGCGGTTATATTGTCTGCACTGGCGCCCCGGGCCAGCAACGCGTCACGAACCGCATTGGCCCGACGTTCACTCAATACCTGGTTGGATTTTCCCGAGCCCTGCCAGTCGGTATGGCCACCGATTTCGATTTTCGCGTCCCCACATTGCCTGATCACTGCCATCAATCGGTTCAACAGATTGGCATTTTTTCCCAGTATCTTGGACTTTCCTGGCGAAAACACAATCTGCTGTTCGCTCAAGACCTCATCGAGCAGACCCTGGCACTGGCTTGCAGACACGGCTTGTTCCGCGGCATCCGGTTGTGCCGGTTTGTCCTGCCCCGGGGCCACGATCTCAACTTCATTGGTCGTTGTATCCGAACGCTGATTGCCGGCCTTGTCGGCGACCACGACCTTTACGTCATAAATGCCGGGTGGCAAATCTTTCGGCGTCAGGACCGACCAGTTGCCCTTGCCGTCGGACGACAGCAGGTCGGATCCGCCCATGGTGTATGTTTCACCTTCGAATGTGACCGCCATGGTTGCGGCGTCGTTTTCCGGATAGGTGCCGAAAAGCAGTGGGCGCGGATGTTTTGACTTGTAGTTGCTGACTGTCGGAACCGCAGGTGGCGTGGCATCTACGGTCAGTTCGGCTTCGCTGGCATCCACGGCAACGCTTCCCGTTGCACTCGTCGCCTTGGCCGAGACATTATAGGTTCCATCGTCCAGGTTCTCGCTGATCCGCAAGGTCCAATTATTGCCATCGGTAACGAGACCGTCTCCAGCGCCGGCCGCATAGGTCCTGGAAGCCACTGAAATACTTAAACTTTCCGCTTCTCCGGATGGCCACGCACCTGTGATGACCGGTTTTCTCTGGCGTGTCAGCAGATTGTTGACTGTCGGCACGGCGGGAGCTGAGGAATCCACAACCACCTCACCGAACCCGCGGTCCGCCGAACTGTTGCCGGCCTTGTCGGTAACTATAACCACGACGTCATAAGTGTTGTCGGCGAGGTCTTTGCCGAGCTTGAGGGTCCAGTTACCACTGCCGTCACTGGTCAGTTCGCCGTTTTTACCCAGTTCATAGGTCTTGCCGGCGACTTCCACGGTGAGCCTGTTGCCATCGCCTTCCGGCCATGTGCCGGTTATCGATGGCCGCACCGAACGCCCTGATATCTTGTTGACGGTTGGCGCAGTCGGCGGTGCAGCATCTTCCTGCGCTGTGTCTTGCGTGGCAGTAGCGACAGTCTCGCTGGTTGCGTTGGCCACGCCTGCAACGGTTATTCCAAATGGCACGACCATCCACGGCAACAGCCATTTCAGCCAGATGTTCTTCGCCATGTACAAGCCTCTCACTAACGACTCTTCTCTAAGCAGGAATCAGCGGGTTGAAGGCCATCCTTTGCTCCCGGCAATGAAATCAGTACTGATTCCCTCCCACAACACTTTAAAACCACCTATCCACACCGTTTCATCCACAAGACACCCACACCTGACCTGCAGTTTACACACGTAAGAGAACTGTCGCCAAACACACCGAACACGCTGTGGTTGCCGCACACCGGCAAGGCATGCACAGTTTGGCCCTCCACGAAGTGCATCCGTTGAATCCGCTGCGAAAACCACTAAAATCAGCCGTTTTTCTAACAAACCGTTGCCTTGGCATCAACAATGTTGCACCTGGTCCGCTCAATGCAACCAGGCCTGGTGCACACTGGATGGTCAATCAAAACCCAAAAATGCCGTTACGGCCGACTGTGGTAAATATGTCACACTTTTCAAAATAGTGTGCCGGGGCCCTATCTGTTGGTTGATTTCTCCACCTTTAAAAGGGAAAACAGTATGCGTGTGATTTGGTTTTACACGCCGTCCTCCTAAAGTCCCGGTTTGCAGGGGAAAAATTTCCGGGGGGCAAACCTAACTCTAGAGAATTTATGGGAGTATCCATAATGTCCAATATGCTTCGTAAAGCTCTGCTCGGTGGTGCGGCTCTTGCCGTAATGACCACTGGTGCRGCTGCTGATGAACTCAGCACCCTGAAGGCACAGCTTGCTGCSCTTCAGAGCCAGGTAGACTCAATCCAGTCTGCCCCTGCTCAGCCTGCAGGTCCTTCTTTCCTGCGCTATGAGCGTGGTCTCGGTGGCAACACCTGGGGTCTTGACGCTGTTAAAGACAGTGCAAACGTCCATGACGGTGGTGGCTTCACTATCGCTGTAACACCAACTGCAGATCTTCCTGCTCCGGTCGCTGAAGTGACTGTGTACGGTTATGCTGCAGGTCACGTGTCTTATGACTTCGACCGTGCCCATGGTCCAGCCAACTCATTCAGCGCCAGCAGCATCACTGTTGACGGCGACAACGATGATGGCGACCACATCAACCTGACCCACCAGCAGTCACGTTTCGGCATCAAGTCGAAGATCGACACTGCAATCGGTCAGATCCGCACTCAGCTCGAGTTCGATGCTGCTATCGGCACCGACATYGACGAYGATGATGACGACAACTTCAGCACCGGTGGTGCAGGCAGCACGCGCGTTCGTTCGCGTCACGCTGTTGGTCACTGGGACATGACACCAAACTGGACACTGTCTGTTGGCCAGTGGTGGTTCACAGCAGCTCTGCTGCCGATCGGTGTGTCCACGGTTGACTTTGCAGGTTCAYTGCTGACCTACTCGCGTACGCCTCAGGTTCGCCTGTCGTACTCAGACGGTCCTCTGTCCTGGGCAGTTGCCATCGAAAACCCAAGCTTCGAATCAGAAACCAACATGCCGAACATTGCAGGTTACCTGCAGTACGACATCGCTGGTGGTCACCAGTTCATCGTAACCGGTGAAGTTGCTGACTTCGAACCAGCCGGCGAYGACGAACTYGGCTGGGCTGTTCAGGTTGGTGCAAACTTCAACCTGGCTGATGTTGCAACCCTGACCGCTGGCTTCGGCTACGGTGAAGGCCTGCTGACMCAGAAGTTCGTRTTTGAAGACGGCTTCGACAACGTCAACGCCGGCGACGACCCGCTTGAAGCACTTGCCTTCGTAGTYGGCCTGTCGTTCGGTCTCAGCGAAACCACAACCTTCAACACCATGTTCTCTTATGTTGAAGCTCTTGATGACCAAGCTGGCGACGATGAAGCAGAAGAAGTGTACAAGGTACACGCCAACATCCTGTGGCAGCCTGTYAAGCAGATGCGYATGGGTTGGGAAGTTATCTGGGCTCATAAAGAGTTCGAAGATGGCTCAGACGATGATGGCGTTCGCGCTTCATTCGCAACCTGGTTCTTCTTCTAAGAACTACATCAATACCTGAAACTGCAGACCGGCCCGGAGTTCTCTCCGGGCCGGTTTTGCTTTAGCTGCATGTTGATTCGCAGTGCTTCGAAGTATCAGATGGCATCCCTTTCGTCCGAATCCGGTTTGTCAAAACGCACCTGACCAATTGCTGTCCGCACAGCTCGTCACACGCAATTCCCGGGTGCGCCTTGGCAACTCAACCCTCATTTCGCGAGCAGATACACTACAGAATTCCCCCAGTTCAGCGTTTAAAGGGCGAAAGCGACCGTAAAAACGACCACACATCGGGTCTCCGCCGGAGCAATGACCAGAAAATCAGCGATATAGGCAGGTGTGGTAAATATGTCACACTTTTCAAAATAGTGTGCCGGGACCCTATCTGTTGGTTGATTTCTCCACCTTTAAAAGGGAAAACAGTATGCGTGTGATTTGGTTTTACACGCCGTCCTCCTAAAGTCCCGGTTTGCAGGGGAAAAATTTCCGGGGGGCAACCTAACTCTAGAGAATTTGTGGGAGCAACCATAATGTCCAATATGCTTCGTAAAGCTCTGCTCGGTGGTGCGGCTCTGGCCGTGATGACCACTGGTGCGGCTGCTGATGAACTCAGCACCCTGAAGGCACAGCTTGCTGCGCTTCAGAGCCAGGTAGACTCAATCCAGTCTGCCCCTGCTCAGCCTGCAGGTCCTTCTTTCCTGCGCTATGAGCGTGGTCTCGGTGGCAACACCTGGGGTCTTGACGCTGTTAAAGAC